>JAVVET010000011.1:0-61471 GCA_032251235.1 Wenzhouxiangellaceae bacterium | reverse complement strand
GAAACGGTGCGCCGGGTTTTAAAAAAAACGAAATCAAACCGTGGAAACAGATCAGTTGGCTGATTGCGCCACAGGCTAATGCCCACTTCGTGGCCGCCATGGAGCGCGTTCTGGACGTATATCGACGCCCGTACGATCCGGCCCTGCCGGTCATTTGCATGGATGAGACCCCGCGTCAACTGATTCGCGAAACACGGGTTGCGCTGCCGGCGCTTCCCGGCCGGTGTGCGCGGCACGACTACGAATACGCCCGCTGTGGCGTGTGCAACGTCTTCATGGCCACAGAGCCTCTGGCCGGAAAACGGATCACCAAGGTAACCGAGCGCAAAACCAAGATCGATTGGGCCCATTTTCTCCAGGACATCGCCGGGCACTACCCGAATGCCGACAAGATCACGCTGGTCATGGATAACCTCAATACCCACAGCGCCGGGTCCCTGTACGAAGCCTACCCGCCGCAAGAGGCCAAAGCCCTATGGGATCGGTTCGAGTTCGTCTACACCCCCAAACACGGCAGTTGGCTGAATGTCGCCGAAATCGAGCTCAACGTCATGATCCGCCAGTGCCTGAATCGACGCATCGACAAGCTCGCGGAGTTGCGTGACCAAGTGGCCGCCTGGCAAGCCGATCGCGATCGGCTCAAGGCCAAGATCGATTGGCAGTTTACGATAGAAGATGCTCGCATCAAACTCAAACGACTCTATCCGACATTTGTAGTGTGACATGACACTAGTGCCCCAGTTCCCGGATCGAGGTCGGCAGCGGCACCGACTCGCCACTTTTCCTGTCGATCCAGACCAGCGTGACCGTGGCGTCGGCAAACAGCACCGGCTTTTGCTTGTCGCCGTTGGGAATCGACCGGACCTCGCTTGCCAGCTTGATGCTCGAACGCCCCGGCGAGGCCGGTTTCAAGGTCACTTCCAGGCGTGCCGGCCAATGTACCGGGCGTCGATAATTGATATTGATACTGGCCACGACCGGCCCGGTTTCACCTTGCTGCCAATGACAGGGCACCGTGTCCATCCACTCGCTGCGGCATTGCTCCAGGTAGGACAGGAAAACGGCGTTATTGACGTGTCCAAATGAATCGACATCCCCCCAGCGCACATCGAGCTCGATTCTGAATTCCGACATATGGGATCCCTTGATTCCGGCTGATGCCGGGTTGCTTGTTCGACCAGGGCACTATTGTAATCGCATGGTTGCCGCAACGCCTTACGGCGACGCAGGTGCCTCGGTTTCCGGCCGATGGCCATCGCACCATTGGACCAAAAACCCAAACTCAACTGCATTTCGCCGCCGGCTGCGCCGGCTGATGCGAGTTCCTTTTATGGCGCCAAAAGGAATCAAAATCGCTCGTGCCGGCGAAGCCGCCCGGACCTGCGGTGCTCGGTCCAGGCGGGGGATGCCAAACTTGCTTCGTTCAGACAGGCGGCAGCCCTTTTCCGCCTGGCCCTGCGCTCCTCGGCTGCTTCGAGGCAGAAAATTCAAAACCTCACGCGCGCGCTTCGCGCTTGCACCGGGGGCCACGCAAACGCCAGCCTGCAGCCTTTCCCCATCAAAACCAACTCCAGTGGGCCTGGCGGCTCGAGACCAGAAGAATCCCGTGCCACTGGGCGCCGGAAATCAACAAAGACGGACGCGTACACGCAACCCCCAGTCCACTCAATGGTGCCAAAATTCTCTGCCGCCTGTCCAGCCCTTTTGCTTACTTTTATGGCGCTGATAAAAGTATGTCGCCAGAAAGCGCGCAGCGCGTGGCGAAACGCCGTTAACCTTGGTTTTGCGACTTCATGGTTGAAAAACCAAAGCCGGCTCAAGGCCGATTCAGCAGCGTAGCCCAAGGAAAGATAAAACCACCCCGCTATGCCGACTTGCGCCGTCGCGCCCGGCTCTTGATACCGGGCATTTCGGCCAGGTAGCGCCCGGTCCAGGAATCCTTGTCGCCGGCAACCTGTTCGGGCGTGCCGCAGGCAATGATCTCGCCGCCGCGAACGCCGCCCTCGGGCCCAAGATCGATAATCCAGTCGGCCGTCTTGATCACGTCCAGGTTGTGCTCGATCACCACCACGGTGTTGCCGTCATCGCGCAGGCGGTGCAGCACGGCCAGCAGCTGCTTGATGTCATGAAAATGCAGACCGGTGGTCGGCTCGTCGAGGATGTAGAGCGTATTGCCGGTGTCGCGCTTGGACAATTCCTTGGCCAGCTTGATGCGCTGGGCCTCGCCGCCGGACAGCGTTACCGCCGACTGGCCCAGCGTGATGTAGCTCAAGCCAACATCCATCAGCGTCTGAAGCTTGCGTGCCACGGCCGGCACCGGCTGAAAGAACTCCAGCGCATCCTCGACCGTCATGGCCAGCACCTCGCTGATGTTCTTGGCCTTGTAGTGGACCGTCAGCGTTTCGCGGTTATAGCGCTTGCCGTGGCAGACATCGCAGGGCACGAAAACATCGGGCAGGAAATGCATCTCGACCCGCACCACGCCGTCACCCTGGCAGGCCTCGCAGCGCCCGCCCTTGACATTGAACGAGAACCGACCCGGCTTGTAACCGCGCGAACGCGCCTCCTTGGTGCCGGCAAATATTTCACGAATCGGCGTAAACAAGCCGGTGTAGGTGGCCGGATTGGACCGCGGCGTGCGCCCGATCGGGCTTTGATCGATATCGACCACCTTGTCGAACAGTTCCAGCCCCGAATAACTCAGGTGCGCGGCCGGATTTTCCGAGGCCCGGTTGAGCTCGCGCGCCACCAGCTTGTAGACGGTATCGTTGATCAGCGTCGACTTGCCCGAGCCGGAAACGCCGGTGACGCAAACCATCAGCCCGGCCGGAATCTCGACGTCGACGTTTTTCAGGTTGTTGCCGGTCGCGCCGTTGAGCTTGAACATGCGTTTTTTGTTCGGCCGCAGCCGTTTTTTCGGAACCTCGATCCGGCGCCGGCCCGACAGGTAGTCACCGGTCAGCGAGCGCTCGCATTCAATCACCCCTTCGGGCGCACCTGAGTAGACGATTTGACCGCCGTGGACGCCGGGACCGGGACCGATATCGACGACGTGATCGGCCGAACGAATGGCCTCTTCGTCGTGCTCGACGACGATCACGGTATTGCCCAGATCGCGCAAGCGGGTCAAGGTGCCGAGCAGGCGCTCGTTGTCGCGCTGGTGCAAACCGATCGAAGGCTCGTCGAGCACGTACATGACCCCGACCAGCCCGGCGCCGATCTGGCTGGCCAGCCGGATGCGCTGGGCCTCGCCGCCCGACAGCGTGTCGGCCTGGCGGTCCAGCGTCAGGTAATCGAGGCCGACGTTGATCAGGAACTGCAGCCGTTCGCGCACCTCCTTGAGAATGCGCCCGGCGATTTCGCCGCGCCATCCGGCAAGCTCGAGTCGGTCGAAAAAGGCCATGCATTGCTCGATCGACCACGACGACAGCTGGGGCAGCGAGTGGTCAGCGATCAACACGTTTCGGGCCGCCGAATTCAAGCGCTGGCCGCCGCAGTCCGGACAGGCCTGCTCGGAGATGTAGCGCGACAGTTCCTCGCGAACGATGCGAGAGTCGGTTTCGCGGTAGCGCCGCTCCAGGTTCGGGATGATGCCGACAAACGGATGCTTGCGCGACTGCGAACCGCCGTCGGCAAAATAGCGAAAGCTGATTTTTTCATCCTTGCTGCCGTGCAGGACCACTTCGCGCACCTTTTCGGGCAATTCACCGAAAGGCGTCTCCGGGTCGAAGCCGTAATGCCGACCGAGCGACTGGACCATCTGGAAGTAATAGGCGTTGCGCCGGTCCCAGCCGCGAATGGCGCCGCCGGCGAGACTCAAATCCGGGTTGCCGACCACCCGCTGCGGGTCAAAAAACTGCTTGTGCCCGAGACCGTCGCAGGTCGGGCAGGCGCCGTGCGGATTGTTGAACGAAAACATCCGCGGCTCCAGCTCCGGCAGGCTGTAATCGCATACCGGGCAGGCATAGCGTGCCGAAAACACAATCTCGTCCAGTTCCGAATCGCTGTCCATCGGCGCGATCAGCGCGATGCCGTCGGCCAGGGCCAGTGCTGTCTCCATGCTTTCGGCCAGGCGCTGGGCCAGGTCGTCGCGCACCTTGAAGCGATCGACAACGGCCTCGATGGTGTGTTTTTTGCGCAATTCCAGTGCCGGCAACTGGTCGTCCAGATCGACCACGCGACCGTCGATGCGCGCCCGAATGAAGCCCTGGGCGCGCAGATCACGCAGCAGGTTGCTGTGCTCGCCCTTGCGGTTCCGAACCACCGGCGCCAGCAGCATCAGTTTGCTGCCCTCGGCCAGATTGAGCACCGTGTCGACCATCTGGCTGACGGTCTGGGCATCCAGCGTTTCGGCGTGCACCGGACAGCGCGGCGTGCCGACCCGGGCATACATCAGACGCAGATAATCGTGGATTTCGGTGACCGTGCCCACGGTCGAGCGCGGGTTGTGGCTGGCCGCCTTCTGCTCGATCGAAATCGCCGGGCTCAGGCCCTCGATATGATCAAGATCCGGTTTTTGCATCATCGACAGGAACTGGCGCGCATAGGCCGACAGCGACTCGACATAGCGCCGCTGGCCCTCGGCATAAATCGTATCGAATGCCAGCGATGACTTGCCGGAACCGGACAGGCCGGTAAAAACGATCAGTTTGTCGCGCGGCAGTTCCAGGTCGATGTTGGCCAGGTTGTGCGTGCGCGCACCGCGAATGATGATTTTGTCCAATTAAACGCTCGTCATTTTCGGATCAGGGTAAACCTTTCACTATACATTGCCGTGTGAAGCCGGGCATCAATGCGCCTGTTTTCAACCCGCCTTGATCACCACCCTTTCTACTGCGACGCCGCCAGGCTCCGCGTCTGCAGCGTCTTGCTCGGTCGCAAAACGCCGTAGCCACAGGGCCTGGCGACCCCTCGCGACGGAAGGGTGGTGAAGAAGCCGGGTTCAAGGTGATCGGCGCCCTGGGTCGAACGCCGGCGATCGAATCGCCGACCACGCCCCTGGCGCCGCCCGAATATTGCCGAATAGGGCCACGAAACGTGCGCAATGGCATGATTTTGAACGGCTACACTATGATTTCCTGATAATGAGGGCGGGACACGCGGCAGGCAAGCCCCCGGCGCCCGGTACCGGCGAGCAGCCCGACCGCGCGCAATGACCGAACAAATGCCGATGAGATCACCGCACCGGCACACGGAGTCTCACAATGGCCGACAAAAGCGCAGTTGAAGAACTGGAAACCTTGCTGCGCGCGCAGCGCAGCGGCGCGATCAGCGAAAAGCTCGACGGCATGGCGGTGCAGGACATCGCCCATGCGATTTCGCAACTCAAGCCCGAACAAGGCCTGCAAATTCTGCGGGCACTGTCGGATGAACGCCAGGCCGGGACCTTTTCCTACCTGTCGCAATCGCTACAGCAACAAGTCCTGCAGCAACTCAGCGCCGACGAGGCGCGCGACATTCTGCGCAACCTGGTGCCCGACGATCGAACCGCGTTCCTGGAAAGCACCGAGCCCAAGCAACTCGAGGCCATGCTCAAGCTGCTCGATCCGGACGACCTGAAACTATCGCTGAAACTGCTCGGCTACCCGGAAGAATCGATCGGCCGGCTGATGACCACGCGCTTTGTCGCGGTACGTCCGGACTGGTCGGTCGCGCGCGCGCTCGACCATATTCGTTTTGAGGCTCATCGCGGCGAAACCATCAACATCGTCTTCGTCACCGATCGACGCGGCAGGCTGCTCGACGCGATCGGGCTGAAGGATTTCATCCTGGCCCGGCAGGACGCAAAAGTCGAGACCCTGATGGACGAAGAGGTTGTCAGCGCCGAGGCCTCGGCCGACCGGGAACAAGCCGTCCAAATCATCCAGCATTACGATATCAGCACGCTGCCGGTCACCGACCGACACGGTGTATTGCTCGGCATCGTCACCGTCGACGACGTCATGGATGTGGCCGAGCAGGAATTCACCGAGGATTTCCACAAGTTTGGCGGCGCACGCGCGGTCGGCATCTCACTGCGCGACGCCCGGCCGTCGCTGCTTTACCGCAAGCGCGTCGGCTGGCTGGTGATCCTGGTTTTGGTCAACGTCATCAGCGGCATCACGATCGCCCAATTCGAAAACGCCATCGAGGCGGCCGTGGCGCTGGTGTTCTTTCTGCCCATGATCATCGCCGGCGGCGGCAACGCCGGCAGCCAGTCGGCCACGCTGATGGTCCGGGCCCTGGCCACCGGCGATGTGAAGTCATCGGACTGGCTCAGGCTTTGGGGCAAGGAGCTGGTGGTCGCGGCAGGCCTTGGACTGACGCTCGGACTGACCGTTTCGGCAATTGGCCTGTGGCGCGGCGGCCCGGAACTGGGGCTGGTGGTCGCACTGGCGATGCTGGCCGTGGTAATCGTCGGTGCCATGCTCGGCATGCTGCTGCCGTTCATCCTGCAGCACTTGCGAATGGACCCGGCCACAGCCAGCACTCCGCTGATCACATCGATCGCCGACGTGCTGGGTATCCTGATTTACTTCTCGATCGCCGTGTCGATCCTTCAGATCGTCTGAATCCCCGGTCGCCTCATGCAGACGCAGAACTCCGGGGCACAGCCATCACGACCCGGCGGGCTCGGCCGCGCTCGGGCCTGCTGCAGGCAGATCAGGCGCCGTGACCTTCTCCACATCGGGCTTGCACCACTGCCAGATGCGCATCGGCGGGATATTGATCGGCACCGCTGCCGAGCGCGCCGGCATGCCAAATACCGGCTCGGCCAGGCGCGCAACTTCGCCTCGGAACTGGTAGGCAACGAAAACCCCACCCGGCGAAAGACTGTTACACACCGACTGCAGGATCTCGCGGCCAATCTCGCCGGGCATGGTTGAAAAAGGAATTCCGGAAATCACAACATCGGCCGCCGGCAGTCCGTAGTGGACCAGAATCGACTCCAACTGGGCCGCACTGCCGGTATGCGCAATCAGACGCGGGTCGCCGATGGCGGCCACGATTCGGGTGAAACGCTCGGCCAGATCAATCGTCAGCAAGCGGGCATCGGGCCGCATCGCCGTCAACAGCGCACGCGTCGTGCCTCCGGTACCAGGTCCCAGTTCAACGACGACTTTTGCATCGTCGAGCTCGCTATACTCGATGATCTTGCGCTCCATGAAGCGCGAGCTCGGGATGACCGAGCCGACCTGTCGGGGATCCTTCAGAAAACCCCGAAAAAAATCCAGGCTGTTGTTTGAGCGCGCTCGCTGGCGCCGTTGTCCCTTGTCCAAGCTGACTTCCCGACTGTGGATGTGAAATTAACCTGCCGGCGCTGATTATAACCGCCCGATCTCGAAAAAACCGGGACTGCTTCAGCAAGCAGTTGGATCACAAAGCATCTTGTCGGGTATTAAATCGCGGATTAATCGGCTTTTATATTGACCTTGGCATCAAAAATCGGTACCATTCCCGCTCTTAAGTGTTTATGCAATTTTGGAGTCCAAATCATGTACGCGGTATTCAAGACCGGTGGCAAGCAGTACAAGGCGTCGACCGGCGATATCGTCCGGGTCGAGAAACTTTTGGCCGAAAACGGCGCATCCATTGAACTCGACGAAGTTCTGCTGGTTGCCGACGGCGACGATATCCGCGTTGGCGCGCCCAACATCGACGGCGGGAAGATCACTGCCGAGGTCGTGGGCCACGGTCGCGGCGACAAGATTCGCATCATTAAATTCAAGCGGCGCAAGCACCACATGAAGCAAATGGGGCATCGCCAGTACTACACCGAAATCAAGATCACCGGCATCGAGGGCTGAGCCATGGCACATAAAAAAGCAGGCGGTTCAACACGCAACGGCCGAGATTCAAACCCGAAATACCTGGGCGTCAAGCGTTATGGCGGCGAGCAGGTCGACGCCGGCAACATCCTGGTTCGCCAGCGCGGCACCCGCTTCCATGCCGGTGACAACGTCGGCGTGGGCCGGGATCACACGCTGTTTGCGCTGAGCGAAGGCAAGGTCGTATTCGCCCAGAAAGGCAAGCCGCTGCGTAAATTCGTTTCGATCGAGCCGATCGAGTAAGAATCCGGCGCGTAAAAATCGACTCAGAAGCCGGCCGAGTGCCGGCTTTTTTGATTGAGCAGCACCAGGCCGGCTACCGGAGCTGTTGCCGGACATCGGATCGAACGCCCAATCGGGCCGCGCAGCGGACATCAAACCAGGCACCACACAAGGCGCCGCGAACAGGCATCACCACGTGAAATTTGTCGACGAAGCCAGAATCGAAGTTCGCGCCGGACGCGGCGGACATGGCGCGGTCAGTTTCCGGCGTGAAAAATACATCCCCAAAGGCGGTCCCGACGGCGGCGACGGCGGTGCCGGCGGCAGCGTCTGGCTCGAAGCCGACGCCGGTCTGAATACGCTGGTCGACTTCCGGCACGCCCGGTTGTTCAAGGCGCGCGCCGGCCAACCCGGTCACGGCCGGCAAAAAAGCGGCAAATCCGCCGACGATGTCGTCATCCGGGTGCCGCTTGGCACGATCGTACGCAACGTCGAAACCGATGAAATCATCGGCGACATCACCGAACCAGGGCAGCGGATGCTGGTCGCCCAGGGCGGCACTGGCGGCAAGGGCAACATCCATTTCAAATCCTCTGTCAACCGGACCCCGCGGCAGTTCACCGAAGGCACGCCGGGCGAGGAACGCGAGCTTTACCTGGAGCTGAAAGTATTGGCCGATGTGGGCCTGCTGGGGTTCCCGAATGCCGGGAAGTCGACCTTGATCTCGTCGGTTTCCAGGGCGCGGCCGAAAATCGCCGATTATCCATTCACAACGCTGCACCCAAACCTGGGCGTGGTCAGCCTGGAGCCGGGTCGAAGCTTTGTCATCGCCGACATTCCCGGCCTGATCGAAGGCGCGGCCGAAGGCGCCGGCCTGGGCCACCAGTTCCTCAAACACCTGCAGCGCACGGGACTGTTGCTGCACCTGGTCGAGGTGCAACCGGTCGACGGCAGCAACCCGGCCGAACAAGTGCGCGCACTGGCACTGGAGCTCAAGCGCTTCGATGCTGCTTTGGCCGACAAGCCGCGATGGCTGGTCATCACCAAAATCGATCAACTGGCCGAACACGAGGTCGAATCATCGGTGCGAAAAATCATTGACGACCTGCAGTGGAGCGAACCCTGCTTCGCGATCTCGTCGGTCTCCGGGGCCGGGCTCAAACAACTGGTGGGCGCGATCGGCAAGCGGATGTTCGAGCCGGACCAGGATTGAGCCTGTCGGCCCGGGGTCTGCTGCAACATTCCGACCGGCACTGGAGTGCGCGCGTCGATGGCGCTGAAAACGCCAAACGCTGCGCCGCGGCCGGATCAGGATCGCTTCGATTTTGCGTCTGCCGTTCAGCCCGGAAAGCCGGCTTGCCGGCCGTATCGAATCGAGCCCAGCAATTCTCGTTCAAATCGAACCCGCGAAATCAAAACCCCGGACTGATTGCGTAGCCGGGTCTGCCAGCCGGAAACGACCGAGTCACGATCAAACCCAAAGGCTTTCAGACGCACAGCGGATGGCGAAACGCCTTTGACGATGAACTTTCAAGTTCGTAGCTGGACAGCCGGTGCTGGCCTGGACCGAAAACCGAAGCGGGTCCGGTTGACCTTCAACCATAATCACAACCTGCCTAGCGTCGTGTCTCAGTGATCCCGATCGTTCATGCCCGTTCAGGAATTCGGGTGAGTTCCAGAGGCAGGATCGGGCGGGCATCGATCGCTGAAGGCCTCGCCACGCGTCGAACTGAAGCGATCGATGCCCGCCGGATCCGCTGTCGAAGGCACAAACTGGAGAGTTCCTGAGACACGACGCTAGCCAGGAATCACAAAACACGAAGCCGGCTCGCACCGGCGCCAGGCCTGGCCCGACCTACGATCATCTGGAATCAATGGAAAGTGCCGGTCGCGGTGGCGCGAGCCGCTGGATGGGCCGTCGTTGCGCGGTCACTCGCGACGGGATCACCCGAGATTCGGATAATCCGGTTGCCGACCGGCCGGCGCGAGCATAAAATCCGCCAACCGAAAAAACCTGCGATTACAGGTTTTTAACGTGCTTCCCGAGTCGGGATTTATGCCGGGCAGCCTTGTTGCTGTGCATAATGCCCTTGGTCACCGACCGGTCGATGGCCGGCACGGCTTCCTTGTAGGCCACTTCTGCGGCCGACTTGTCACCGGACTGGATCGCGGTCAGGACTCTCTTGATCATGGTGCGCACATAAGAACGCTGCGCGGCATTATGCTGGCGATGATTTTCGGACTGACGGGCACGCTTGCGTGCTGATGGGCTATTGGCCACAAATTGCTCCTGAACCTATTGAGATGATAAAAATCAAGCCGTATAGTATCGCCTTTGGGGCTCCGGCAGTCAAGCATTCGTGCCGATTTTCCTGCGCATGAAGCGCCCGCTACCGCATCCGAGCCTGCTGCGCTCGATTTTTTCGTTCAGCTCCATGACCCTGGTCTCCCGGATTCTGGGCCTGGTTCGCGATATCGTGCTGGCCCGCTGGTTCGGCGCCACGGCCGCCACCGACGCATTTTTCGTCGCGTTCAAGATTCCCAATTTTCTTCGCCGGCTGTTTGCCGAAGGCTCTTTTTCACTGGCCTTCGTGCCGGTGCTGTCCGAATATCGGGAGCGCGGCGACCAGCTTGCGCTGAAGTCACTGATCGATGCCACCGCTGGCAGCCTGTTTGCGGTTCTGCTGGCCATGACCGGCGTCGGCATGCTGGCCGCGCCGGTGTTGATCAACATTTTTGCGCCCGGCTTTGCCGATGACCCCGAACAGCAGGCGCTGGCAGCCGACATGCTGCGGGTCACGTTTCCCTACCTGCTGTTCATTGCGCTGACCGCGCTGTCGGGCGGCATCCTCAACACGCTGGGACGGTTTGCACTTCCGGCATTGACCCCGGCGCTGTTGAATATCTGCCTGATCGTCGCTGCGATCGCCTTCAGCAGCCATTTCGACCGGCCGGTCACATCGCTTGCCTGGGCCGTGCTGGTCGCCGGTGTTTTGCAGCTTGCGCTGCAGTTGCCGGTACTGGCCCGGCACGGCGTACTGCCCATTCCGCGGCCGGACTTTTCGCATCCGGGCGTGCGGCGGATCATGAAACTGATGATCCCGACGCTGTTCGGCTCGTCGGTGGCCCAGATCAACCTGCTGCTCGACGTGCTGATCGCGTCGCTGCTGGTCGAGGCCAGCATCTCGTGGCTGTACTACGGCGACCGGCTGATGGAGTTTCCGCTCGGCATGTTCGGCGTGGCCCTGGCCGTGGTCATTCTGCCGACGCTGTCGTCGCAGCACTCGCGCGCCAGCGTCGCCGAATTCCGCGCCACGCTGAACTGGGCGGTACGACTCGGGCTGGTCATCGGCCTGCCGGCAGCGGCCGGGCTTGCCGTGATCGCAGAACCGATTGCAGTCACCTTGTTCCACTACGGCGAATTTTCGGCCGCTGATGTCGAGATGACGGCACTGGCGCTGGTGGCCTATTGTCTCGGGCTGCCGGCATTTATCGGCGTCAAGATCCTGGCGCCGGCTTTTTTCTCGCGCCAGGACACCAGAACCCCGGTTCGAATCGCCATCATCGCGCTGGTGGCGAACATGGGCCTGAACGTGGTTTTCGTGCTGGCCATCACAGGCTACCTGGCCGGCGGCAACTTCGCCGACGGTCTGCTGGCAACGCTGGCCGCCCATCCGGGTGCGCACGCCGGCCTTGCGCTGGCCTCGAGCGCCTCGGCCTGGATCAATGCCGGCCTGCTGTGGAAGAAGCTGCGCGCCGAAGAACTGACGCCGCGGCCGGAATGGGCCATGATTGCCCGCATCGGACTGGCCACCACGGCCATGATACTGGTCGCCGTCAGCCTGGCGCCGGCCACGCCGCTGTGGCTGGACCAATCGATCGGCGGGCGCTGCAGCTGGCTGGCGCTGGCGATTGTCGGCGCGGCCGTCGCCTACGCGGCGGTGCTGTTTCTGCTCGGGCTGCGTCCGTCGCACCTGGCCCGCCCCGAGGCCACGCGATGAGGCTACACTTGGCGCGCTTATGCAACTGATCCGCCACTTACCTGCCCGACTGAAAAACCCCCGCCCGCTGGCAGTCACGATCGGCAATTTCGACGGCCTGCACCTGGGGCACCAGGCGCTGGTAAAGCACGCGACCGCCTGCAAGCCCGATCTGCAGCCGGCGCTGATGTGCTTTGAACCGCTGCCGCGAACATTTTTTTGCCCGCAAACGCCGGTGCCGCGGGTGATGAAGCTGCGCGACAAGATCAAAATCTGCCGCCGGCTGGGGCTCGAGGTTCTGATTCAGCAAAAATTCGACCGCGGCTTTTCAGAGCTGACGCCGGAACAATTCGCCCGCGACGTGCTGGTCCGGGATTGCCGTGCCGCCCGCGTCGTGATTGGCGCCGATTTCCGTTTTGGTCACAAGGCCGCCGGCGATGCCGATGCACTGGCCAGGTTCGGGCGCCGCTTCGGCTTTGCCACCGAAGTCGTCGAAGTGGTTACCGTCGGCGGCAATGACCAGCCTGCTTCATCGAGCCGCCTGCGTTGCGCCCTTGCCGACGGCGATCTGCGCCTGGCCGTGCAGTTGCTGGGACGGCCTTACTCGATTTCAGGACGCGTCATCCGCGGCCAGCAACTGGGCCGCAAGCTGGGTTACTCGACCGCCAACCTGCGGGTGGCCGAACCCCCCGCATTGCACGGCGTCCTGGCAGTATCGGTCAGCGGCGACGGCCTGCAGGCCTGGCCGGGCGTGGCCAGCATCGGCATGCGCCCGACCGTCGCCGGCCGCGACTGGTTGCTGGAAGTCCACTTGTTCGATTACGCCGGTGACCTGTATGGCAGCCATCTCGATGTCGAATTCGTCGACTATATCCGGCCCGAGCTGCATTTCGAATCGCTGGCGGCAATGACCGAACAAATGCACCGGGACGCAGCGCAGGCCCGGGCGGCGCTGCACGCCGATTGACGATCGGGATCAACCACAACGATGAACCGCTGCGATCGACAGCTGCTTTCCTGACCATGGCCCAATTGATCCGGGCTTGATTCAACGGCCGCCGTCTCAATCGGCGACAATAGCGGCTGACTGCATCCGACTGAAAAAAGACAAGCGAATGGATTACAAAGACACCATCAACCTCCCGCAGACCGATTTCCCCATGAAAGCCGCATTGGCCCAGCGCGAGCCGGCCATGCTGGAGCAATGGTACCGCGACGATCTGTACGGGCATATCCAGCAGGCGACCGCCGAGCGTGAAAGAACCTTCATCCTGCATGACGGCCCGCCCTACGCCAACGGCGACATCCATATCGGGCATGCAGTCAACAAGATCCTCAAGGATTTCGTCGTGCGCTCGGCGCTGCTTTCCGGATTTCGCTCGCCGTACGTGCCGGGCTGGGACTGTCATGGCCTGCCGATCGAGTTGCAGGTCGAAAAGAAAATTGGCAAGGTCGGCCAAAAGGTCGACGCGCGAACCTTTCGCGACAAGTGCCGTGAATACGCCGGCCAGCAAATCGAGCGTCAGCGCGAGGATTTCAAGCGCCTGGGCGGCCTGGCCGACTGGTCCAAGCCGTATGCGACCCGCGATTTTTCCTACGAGGCCAACATGCTGCGTGCGCTGGCCCAAATCGTCGAGCAGGGCCACTTGAAGCGCGGCGTCAAGCCCGTTCACTGGTGCTTCGACTGCGGCTCGGCGCTGTCGGAGGCCGAAATCGAATACCAGGACAAGACCTCGACCGCCGTCGACGTGCTGTTCAAGGCCGCCGACGAGGCGCTGGCCGAGGCCTTCGATGCGCCCGCAAGTGACCTGCCCGCCTCGATCGCCATCTGGACCACGACGCCGTGGACGATCCCGGCCAACCAGGCCGTTTGTCTCAATGGCGACCTGGATTACGACCTGATCGAGGCCAGTCACCAGGACCGCCGCCTGCGCCTGGTCGTGGCCAGCGATCTGCGCGACTCGGTGGCACAGCGCTGCGGGCTCGAGGACCTTTCCGTACTGGGCACCATCAAGGGCAAGGCGCTGGAAAACATCCGCCTCGAACACCCGTTCAACGACTACGAGGTGCCGATCATTCTCGGCGAGCATGTGACCACCGAAACCGGAACCGGTGCGGTGCACACGGCCCCGGGACACGGACAGGAAGATTTCGACGTCGGCAAACTGTATGACCTGCCGATCGTCAACCCGATCGACGGCCGCGGCGTTTTCGTGCCCGAAACCAAAGAGGTCGGCGGCGAATTCGTCTGGAAGGCCAACGATCGACTGGTCGACGTGATGCGCGCCAACGGCAGCTTGCTGGCCGCCGAGGCCTTCGAACACAGCTATCCACATTGCTGGCGGCACAAGTCGCCGACCGCGTTCCGGACCACGCCGCAATGGTTCATCTCCATGGACCAGGCCGGCTTGCGCGCGCGTGCGCTGGAAGTCATCAAGGACGTCCGCTGGGTGCCCGAATGGGGCCAGGCACGCATCCACGGCATGATCGAAAACCGGCCGGACTGGTGCATCTCGCGCCAGCGCACCTGGGGCGTGCCGCTGGGGCTTTTCATCGATCGCCAGTCGCAGCAGCCGCACCCGGATTCGGCCGGTATCCTGAAAAAATTTGCCGACCTGGTCGAAACCCGCGGCGTCGACAACTGGTACGAGGACGGCATCGCCGAGCGCCTGGGCGTCGACGGCGACCAGTACGAGCCGGTGCCCGACATTCTCGACGTCTGGTTCGATTCCGGCGTCACCCACTATTGCGTACTCGACCAGCGTGCCGAACTGCAGCGCCCGGCCGACCTGTACCTGGAAGGTTCCGACCAGCACCGCGGCTGGTTCCAGTCCTCGCTGCTGACCTCGGTGGCCATGCACGACGCGGCACCGTACAAGGCCGTGCTCACGCATGGCTTTACCGTCGATGCCGAAGGCCGCAAGATGTCGAAGTCCCAGGGCAACGTGATCGCACCGCAGGCCATCATGAAAACCCTGGGCGCCGATATTTTGCGCCTGTGGGTGGCCGCGGCCGATTATCGCCAGGAAATGACGGTATCCGACGAAATCCTCAAGCGCGTCGCCGACGCCTATCGACGCATTCGCAACACGGCGCGGTTTTTGCTCGGCAACCTGCACGATTTCGATCACCAGCACGATCTGCTGCCGACCGAAGACCTGCTGCCGCTGGACCGCTACATGCTCGACATCGCGGCACGCCTGCAGCATGAAGTCACCGACGCCTACGCCAACTATCGCTTCTGGCAGGTCTATCAGCGCGTGCACCATTTCTGCTCCATCGATATGGGCGCGTTTTATCTCGACATCATCAAGGACCGGCTGTACACGCTGCCAAGGCAGCACCCGGCCCGGCGCTCGGCCCAGACCACGATGCTGCGCCTGCTCGAAGCGCTGGTTCGCTGGCTGGCGCCGATCTGCAGCTTTACCGCCGAGGAAATCTGGTCGAAAATGCCCGGCGACCGCTCCGATACCATCATGCTGTCGAGCTGGTATACCGAGCTCGACACAATCGACGACGATCGCCGCGAGCGCTGGCAGCGCTTGCGCGCCGTGCGCGATGTGGTCAGCCCGCGGCTGGAAGACCTGCGCCGGCAAAAAGTCATCGGCTCGTCGCTGGCCGCCGAAGTCATACTGGACGCCAATGGCGTGCTGGCAGATGACCTGGCGCGGGTCGGCGACGAACTCCGGTTTTTGCTGTTGACCTCCGATGTTGCCCTCGGCGCCGTGGAATCGGCAATCGAATCGACCGAAATCGACGGATGCCGGCTCAATGTTGCCGTCAAGGCCACCGAGTACCCGAAATGCATCCGCTGCTGGCATCACCAGGCCGATGTCGGAAGCCATCCCGAACACCCGGAAATCTGTGGCCGTTGCGTCGAAAACGTCGTTGGTGACGGCGAAAGCCGCCGCTGGGGATAAAATGCGATGAAAATCATGACTCCGCTGATGTATCCGCGCATGACGCTGCCGCGCTTTGCGACCTGGCTGCTGCTGGCCACGGTGGTTGTTGCGCTGGATCTATGGACCAAGCACCTGGCAAGCACCAACCTCGAGCTTTATCAGCCGGTACCGGTCACCTCGTGGCTGAACCTGACGCTGGCTCACAACACCGGCGCGGCCTTCAGCTTCCTGGCCGGCGCGGATGGCTGGCAGCGCTGGTTCTTTATCGCCATGGCGTCGGGTATCAGTATTTTTCTGGTAGTCTGGCTTTGGCGACTGCCGCTGAATGCGCGCGCCTTGCCGGTCGCATTGATGCTGTTGCTGGGCGGCGCAATCGGCAACCTGGTGGACCGCATCAGGTTTGGCTACGTCATCGATTTTATCGACGTGCATTACAAAAGCTGGCACTGGCCAGCCTTCAACATCGCCGATTCGGCGATTGTCGTCGGCGTGATATTGATGCTGATCGAGAGCCTTTTCCCGCCTCGAGAATCATCGGCAAAATCAGCGGATGTTACGGAATCGGCATAAAAAACATTGTAATCGGCCGGTAACTACATGAAAATACGAACCAGGGGATTAGCAAAAAGAGCATGACAGGAGAATTCTGATGGCAACAACCCGCGAAGAACTCGATGTCTTTCTGTGGGAGGGCAAGGACAAGCGCGGCAAGGTTCTAAAAGGTGAGCGCTCGGCCCGCAATCAAACCCTGATTCGCGCAGAATTGCGTAACCAGGGGATCATCCCGTCGCGCGTGCGGAAAAAGCCCAAAGCCCTTTTCGGCAGCAACGGCAAAAGAATCAGCGCCAGGGATGTCGCGGTCTTTACCCGGCAACTGGCCACCATGCTCAACGCCGGCATCCCACTGGTCCAATCATTCGGGATCATCGCCTCGGCGGCCGAAAACCCGAGGCTGCAGAAGCTGATCAACACCATTCGAATCGATGTCGAATCCGGCTCCACGCTGGCCGAGGCGCTCGCCAAACACCCGGTATATTTCGACGAACTCTACGTCAACCTGGTCCAGTCCGGCGAAAGCGCCGGCGTACTCGACCAGGTGCTCGAGGATATTGCAAGCTACAAGGAGCGCATCGAGTCGATCAAGGGCAAAATCAAGAAAGCCCTGTTCTACCCGGCGACCGTGGTTGGCGTGGCGGTCCTCGTAACCGCCATCCTGCTGGTTTTTGTAATCCCGCAATTCGAGGATATCTTCCAGAGTTTCGGCGCCGATCTGCCCGCGTTTACGCGCCTGGTGGTCTCTTTCTCCGACACCTTGCAGGCGCAGGGCTGGCTGTACCTGCTGGTCGGCGGCGGCGCCATTACCGGCATCGTCATGCTGAAAAAGCGCAGCAAGCCATTCGCCCATTTCCTGGACCGGGCCAGCCTGAAACTGCCGGTCATCGGCGCGGTGCTGGAAAAGGCCGCGCTCAGCCGTTTTGCGCGCACGCTGGCAACCACCTTCGCCGCCGGCGTGCCGCTGGTCGATGCTCTGAAAACCGTTGCCGGCGCCACCGGCAACGTGGTTTTCGGCGAGGCCACGCTGCAAATTCGCGATGACGTCGCAACCGGCCACCAGATGCAGCTGGCGATGCAGCAGACCGGCGTGTTTCCGCCGATGGTGATCCAGATGACCGCCATCGGCGAAGAGGCCGGCTCGCTCGATGCGATGCTGATGAAGGTCGCCAACTTTTACGAAGAAGAGGTCAACAATACCGTCGATGCGCTGTCGAGCCTGCTCGAGCCATTCATCATCGTTCTGGTGGGCGTCATCGTCGGCGGCATCGTCGTGGCGATGTATCTGCCGATCTTCAAGATGGCGGCCGTGGTTTGATGGGCCGCGCCGCCGGGCCGGCCGGCTCGGCATACGCCCACGCCCACACCGACGAGACACTCTGAGCCGTGGAGTGGCTGAGTTCACTGCATCCGGCGGCCCTGTACCCGCTGGTGGCCGTCATCGGCCTGGTGGTGGGCAGTTTTCTCAACGTCGTGATCCTGCGCTTACCGCCGGCACTGATCCACGACTGGAAATGCCAGTGCCGCGAACTTCTCGGCATCGAGCCGACCGATGAACCGGCTCCGGCCAGTTTCGCCACCGGGCGTTCCCGCTGTCCTTCGTGCAAGCAGCCGATCGCCTGGTACGACAATATGCCGCTGGCGAGCTGGCTGGCGCTGCGCGGGCGCTGCCGCCACTGCAACAGCGTAATCTCGGCCCGCTATCCGGTCATCGAATTGCTGACCGCGCTGCTGTCTCTGGTCGTGGTCTGGCAGCTCGGCATCGGCGCGGCCGGCCTGGCCGGGCTGGCATTTACCTGGGCCCTGATCGCCGCTTCCGGCATCGACCTGGACCACAAGCTGCTGCCCGACCAGATCACGTTGCCGCTGATCTGGCTGGGTCTGCTGATCAATATTTTCGGCGTATTCACCGATCTTCAATCGGCTGTCATCGGCGCCATGGCCGGCTACCTGATGCTATGGCTGGTATTCCACCTGTTCCGCCTGGCGACCGGCAAGGAAGGCATGGGCTTCGGAGATTTCAAGCTTTTGGCGGCAATCGGTGCCTGGTTCGGCTGGCAGGTCCTCCCGACGGTCATCCTGCTAGCATCCGGTGTCGGCGCCTTGATTGGCCTGGCCTTGATTGCCTCGCGCAAGATGGGGCGCGAAGTACCGATTGCCTTCGGGCCTTTCCTGGCCGCCGCCGGTTGGCTGATTTTGGTCGGCGGCGAGCATATCGTCGACTTCTGGCTGTTATTTTAGGAAGTCAGTGCAAAAACCACTGCGTGCATGCCTGGCGGTGTTCGGCGGCGCTCGAATTCCTGATCGACCGGCACGTACACTGCGGGTCCCGCACGCCGGCGGCCACACCGCCATCACCCGCTCGCTGCGCTTTGCAGCGGTTTCCTGAAATCCAGCAATCGGACTCACGAAAACATGACCCGAATCATCTTTTGCAACTACCTGCAGCGCGAAGCCGAAGGGCTGACGCGCAAGCCGCTGCCCGGCGAACTGGGAGAGCGTATTTATAACGAAATTTCGGCCGAAGCCTGGAAAAAGTGGCTGGCCCACCAAACCATGCTGATCAACGAAAAGCGGCTCTCGCCGATTGATCCGGCCGATCGCAAATACCTTTTCGAGCAGGCAGAAGCCTTTCTGTTCGGCGGTGATGTGGACCAGGCCGACGGCTATGTCGCGCCGGATCGATAAGCGGCCTGTTCAGGCGCCTGATCGTCGGAGGCCCGCCGAAATGCTTCAAAATCAAACGGCCGCATGCCCTCGATTCGGCAATTGCGGCCGCCAATGACGACTCGATCGAAGCGGTTCAGCCGGTTCGGCATGCTTTGAACCAGTCGCATCGAATTGGCTTCACGAACATCGCTGATGCACGGTTCCTGCAACTGGATGACAAAATAACGATTGCGGTCAAACCGCAACAACAGCGAATCCCGATCCAGCGGCCGCCATTCCAACAAGCTGGAAAAACGGATATCGGAAACCGGTTTGGCCGCATAACTGCGCCAATCGTTCCGATCGCTGGGGTCGGGCAAACCGGCACATGCCGGAAGAACAACGACGACTGCAGCAAAGACCGCGGCACGCGCAACTGCCGACATGCCCCGAACAAGCCTGAACCAGGATCGCATCATGAACGACTCCAAACTCGCCAATCACTTGTCCCTATTCTACGAGCCCATGTTTCATTCTGAACAAAAACCCGTCCGGTTTGTTTCAAACCCGGCGGCCAAATCGCCAATGCGGCGCCTTGCAGTGCTCGCCTGCTTGTGCCTGGTCGGCGCCAACGCGATGGCCGGCATGTCTATGCTGGAGTCCCCCGCCGGCGCTGGCTCTCTTGCTCCGACGCTTTCGGTCGGCCACGACGGCCGCGATATCGTGATGACGTGGCTCGAGCCAGTCGGCCAGGACGGCCACGCGCTGAAGTTCAGCCGCTTCGATGGAAATGCCTTTGCGCCGGCGGCTGAAATTTCGCGCGGCACGGACTGGTTTGCCAACTGGGCCGACACGCCGGGGCTGTTCATGCTTGAAAACGGCGATTGGCTGGCCCACTGGCTGGAAAAATCCGGCGACTCGACCTATGCCTACGACATTCGCCTGTCGCTGTCGTCCAACAACGGCGAAAGCTGGAGCGAATCCTGGGTGCCACACGCCGATGGCAGCCCAAGCGAGCACGGCTTTGTCAGCTTTTACCACGATGGTTCCGAGCAGGCCGGCATCATCTGGCTGGATGGACGCAACACTGTAGCCGGTGGTCACGATTCGACGCATTCAGGCCCCGGCGCAATGACGCTGCGCGGGGCCATTATCGACGGTTCGGGTCGAACCGTCCAGCGCCAGCTGCTCGACGAGCGGGTTTGTGACTGTTGCCAGACCGCCAGCGCAATGACCAGCAACGGGCCGGTGGTCGTCTATCGCGACCGCTCCGAAGATGAAATTCGCGACATCGCCATTACGCGCCAGACTGCCAGCGGCTGGAGCGAGCCCCGGCTGGTGCACCGGGATGGCTGGAACATTGCAGGTTGCCCGGTCAACGGGCCCTCGATCATCGGCGATGGCAAACAGCGGCTGGTGGTCGCATGGTTCACGATGGCCGACGGCATCCCGCGCGTCGAGCTTGCAGTGTCAGCCAACGCCGGGAAAACATTCTCGGCACCGACGGCGTTCTCCAGCGGCACGGCGCTGGGCCGGGTCCAGCTGGCCTGGCAGGAACAAGGCTTTTTGCTGGCCTGGATGAACGAAACCGACGCCGGCGCCGAGATGCGGCTGGCCCGCTTCGACGAAAATGCCGAGCAAATCAGCGAACGGGTTCTCACAGGCCTGGCGAAAAGCCGGGTCAGCGGATTTCCGCAAATTGTGGTCACCGAAAATCGGCTGCTGGTGGTCTGGACCGGTTCGGAAAAGGCCAACGAATCGAGGCCTGCAACCCGAATCGAGGCCGCCGTATTCCCGCTCGAACGATAAACCGCAACTTCGGCTTGACTTTAAGCCTGCTTCGCGGTTTAATAACCGGCTTGCGGCAATCAAATGCCGCAATTCAAAAAATGTGGCCAGGTAGCTCAGTCGGTAGAGCAGGGGACTGAAAATCCCCGTGTCGGCAGTTCGATTCTGTCCCTGGCCACCATTTTTCCAGCCATAATCTTCCGCGATTTCAATCCATCATTTGTGCAGCTCCCCGAACAGCCTATCGCGCTTCGCGCGACCGTTGGATTGCTGGTCGAGCCCGCTTGTTTCGCTGCCGCTCCGGTTCTGTACCTGGCCAGCGTTTGCCAATGCACAAGCGCCGGATCTCGATTCAGGTTCTTCGAGGAACGTCTATCTTGCGTCGATTTCGGCCAGCGACCAGTCGACGGGCTTCAAGCCCTGGGCCTTGAGCCACTGGTTGGTTCTGGAAAAGTGTCGGCAGCCCAGGAAGCCGCGGTGGGCCGACAACGGCGAGGGGTGTGGCGCGGTCAGCACCAGGTGCCGGTCGCGGTCGACATCGCTGCCTTTGCGCTGCGCCTGATTGCCCCACAACAGAAATACCAGCGGTTGGTTGCCCTGGCCCAGGATTTCGATTACGCGGTCTGTAAAGCGCTCCCAGCCCCGGCCTCGATGGGAACCGGGGCGGCCCTGCTCTACCGTCAGCACCGCGTTGAGCAAAAGCACGCCGCGATCGGCCCAGCTTTGCAGACAGCCGTGCCCGGGGATCTCAAAGCCGATATCATCGTGCAGTTCCTTGAAGATATTTCTCAGCGACGGCGGAACCTGAACCCCGGGCCGCACCGAAAAGCAAAGGCCGTGGGCCTGGCCGGGACCATGATATGGATCCTGGCCCAGGATCACGACCCGGGTTCTAGCCGGCGGCGTTGAATCGAGTGCGCTCAACACATGGTGCGCCGGCGGATATATGGTGGTCCCGTCGGCCTTGCGCCGGGCCAGAAATTGCCGCAATTGCTGCATGTAGGGCTTTTCCCATTCCGAGCAGAGCTTTTTTTGCCATTCGGAATTCAAATCGTCGAAATGCAGATCGATCGGCTCGGACTTGGACATGCTGTTGCCTGCCTTCATGTAGATTAACGGCCCACGCTACGAAGATCCAGCTTCCGGTTTGCGTGCAGTTGGCCTTGAATTTGTTTCATTCACGTCTAATCAGGAAATTGCATGACAATCAAAACCGATGCAGTCATCGTTGGAGCCGGGCCGGTCGGCCTGTTCCAGGTATTCGAACTCGGCTTGCTGGGCCTGAAGGCCGAGCTGGTCGACTCACTGGCGCAGGTCGGCGGCCAGTGCAGCGAACTTTACCCCGAAAAGCCGATTTACGACATCCCGGCCTGGCCGACGATTGGCGCGCAGGAACTGGTCGACAAACTGGTCGAGCAAATCCGGCCGTTCGAGCCCGGCCTGCACCTGGGCCAGGAAGTCATCGAATTCCAGGCGCTGGATAACGGCCGCTTTCGGGTTCGCACTTCGAAAGGAACCGAATTCGACGCCGGCAGCGTCATCATTGCCGCCGGGCTGGGCGCGTTCCAGCCGCGCCGCCTGCGAGCCAAAGGCCTGGAAGATCTTCAAGCCACCAACGTGCATTATAAAATCACCGACCGCAAGCAGTTCGAGGGCAAGAAACTGCTGATCCTCGGTGGTGGCGATTCGGCGCTGGACTGGACGCTCGACCTTGCCGGGATTGCCGAGCGGATCGACCTGGTACACCGGCGTACTGAATACCGCGCGCAGCCGGCGTCGGTCGCGAAAATGAAAACCCTGGTCGCCGACGGCAAGGTCTTCGAACACCAGGGCATGGTCGCCCAGGCCATTGGCGTTCCCGGGCGAATCGATGCACTGGAATTGACCGATCTGCAACGCGAGAAAACCCGCGTTCAGGCCGATGAATTTCTTGTTTTCTGGGGCCTGGCGCCCGACCTGGGACCCATTGCGGACTGGTCGCTGGAGATCGAGAAAAAGCAGATTCCGGTCGATACCGAAAAGTTCCAGACATCCATCCCCGGCGTATTCGCCATCGGCGACATCAACACCTACCCGGGCAAGAAGAAGCTGATCCTGTCGGGCTTTCACGAAGCCGCGCTGGCCGCCTTCGGCGTACAGAAGCACCTGAACCCGGAAGCCCGGCAATTTCTGCAGTACACCACGACCAGCCCGATCATGCACAAGCGACTGGGCCTCGAAGACTCGTCCAAATAGATGCTGGCGTGGCTTCGGCGGCGCCGCGTCGAGCGCCGCGCCGCCGAACTGACGCCGGCCTGGACGGAATTCACGGCTTGCGTCGAGACGGTTCCGTGCCTGGCCCGTCTCGATCGAGATGAACGCGGGCGTTTGCGGCAATTGTCCGCGCAAATTCTGGCCAGCAAGGAATTTCACGGCGCCGGCGGTTTGCAGCCGCAATGGCAGCATTGCCTGCCAGTGGCCATCCACGCGGCGCTGCCGATTTTGAACATCGGCCTGGACGGGTATCGCGATTTTCACAGCTTTATCCTGTACTCGAACCCGTTCGAGGCCGATTTCGAGGAAGTCGACGAGGCCGGCGTCGTCCATCGCGGGCGCGACCTGCGCGTTGGCGAAGCCTGGCACCGCGGCCCGGTCGTGTTGTCTTTGGCCGATGTGGCCGAGTCAGGTCATGGCCTGGGCTTTCACGTCGTGGTCCATGAGTTGGCCCACCAGTTCGACCACAGAAACGGCGAAGCCGATGGCTACCCGCCCCTGCCGCGTGAAATCAAGCACCACCAGTGGGTCGCAGCCTTCACCGACGGCTATCGGCGACTACTGGAGATGCTCGAGCGTCGTCAGCAACCCTTTATCGACGAATACGCCGCTGAAAGCCCGGCGGAATTTTTCGCCGTGTGCTGCGAGTTCTTTTTCGACCTCCCGGTGCAACTGGCCGACACCGAGCCGGAAATCTATCGCCTGCTGACGCTGTTCTTCAGGCAGGACCCGGCACGCGCTGCGCGATCGAGCGGCCAAAAATCCTGACCTGAAATGTCTGTCACCAGGAAAGACTGCGACAAGCCTTGCCGAATTCATGCAACAACGCTGCCGTGGCGCCCCAGATACGATGCTCGGGATGTTCAAGCGTGAGGACTTCAAAGGTGCGCCCCTCGTAGCGCAGTCGCTCCGCAGTATAACGCGATGCATCGATGACCTGCTCCAGCGGCACGCTGAAGATCGCTTCGACCTCGGCATGGTCGGGTCTCGCGCGATAATCGCGGTCGAGCAAGCCGACCACTGCGGTCATGCGGTAGGCGCTGATGGTGTCGTAGCGGGCCAGGTAGCCGACCGGCGATATGCTTTGTTCGGCGATACCGGTTTCTTCGCGGGTCTCACGCAGCGCAGTGGCCAGAACGGAAGCATCGGCCGGCTCCCTGGCGCCCCCCGGGAAGGCAACCTGACCGGCGTGCAGCGAAAGGTGCGCCGCACGCTTGGTCAGCAAAATGCGCGGCCGGCTTTCATCGGTGACCGCGATGAGCACGGCGGCCGGCCGCAGCCGGCCCGCCTGGGCAGGACAAAAGCCCCAAACGGGCAGCTCGGAAACATGAGTTTCCAGCGGATGAAGGCACGCCGTCAGGCGCGATGAAAAATCGGATTTTCCACGATCGGCCCGGGGGGCCGAGCCGCTCATTCGGGGTCAAACAGGCGCCCGGCACGGGCCGGAAGCGCCTGCATGATGGTCTTGCGCTGTTGCGGATCCATCGAAAGCCAGTCGCCGATTTCCTGCGCGCTGCGGAAGCAGCCAACGCAGCGACCCTGGTCATCGAGCCGGCATACATCGATGCACGGCGACTCGATCGGATCCAGGTTCAGTGCCAGGTCCGTCATCGCAACGATCAGCCGCCCGGCTGTGGTTCCATGTTCTCGGGCGCACCGATCTGGACCAGCCGAATGTCGAACTGCAAGGCCTCGTTCGGGCCGATCAGCGGCGGATCTCCGCGTACGCCAAAGGCCAGCTCCGGTGGCAGGAATACTTGCCAGAAAGAACCCTCACGCATCAACGGCAGCACTTCCTGCCAACCTTCCAGAACACTGTCGACCTGGAACACGGCCGGCACGCCGCGAGTAAAGGAACTATCGAACTCGCGACCATCGGTTTTGGAACCACGATAGTGCACGGTCACCGTGTCACTCAAGCTCGGCCGACTGCCGTCGCCTTCCTCGATGACCCGATATTGCACGCCACTGGGCAGCGTCACGATGCCGGTCTTGTCGCTGTTCGTAGCGAGAAATTCCTCGGATTTGGCCTTATTTTCTTCGGCCAGCTGCTGGAACTGTTCCATCCGTTCGGCGCGCATCCGTTCGTTGAAGGCCGTCAGCACCTGGCGCATCTCTTCTACCGGAACCTGCGGATCACGACCCGCATTGGCATCGCGAATTGCCGAAACGATCGCTTCGATATCGACATCCCACTGGCTTGTTTCGGATCCAAACTCGTAGCCGATCGCATAGCCGAGTTTGCCGGCATCGGATTCGATATCCTGCGCCGCAACCTGCCCGATCAGCGTCGCCAGGACCAGCGCCTTGAATACTCCCTTCAACATAAAACCTCCAGATTGAATCGTACTGACTGAATGATAAACAATGCATTGTACCCGACCGACTCGATACAAGACGACCAGACGAGCCGAATGCGCAGCGGATTGGACCCGGAAAGCTGCGCGGCGTTCCGTTGCTTCAGACCGGCATTCTTAACCAATAAAAGCGGTATTTTTAACCAATAATCGGCGATTCCGACCAGACAGACATCGGTATAAGCGACCAACCCCCTGTTTCCTGGCGCCTGACCCGAGTTGGCCTGATAATTGCTTTCACCATCACATCAACCACGTTTCGAACAAGGAGATTACGATGGGCGTTTTTTCACGATTGGGCGACATTATCAACGCCAACCTCAACGCGGCGCTGGAAAAAGCCGAAGATCCGGAGAAAATGATCCGGCTGATGATCCAGGAAATGGAAGACACACTGGTCGAAATCCGATCGGCAACGGCCAAGTGCCTGGCCGAGAAGAAGGAGCGCAACCGGCTGCTTGGCCGCTTGGAAAGACAAAAGCTCGATTGGGAGCATAAAGCCGGCCTGGCGCTCGACAAGGGCCGCGAGGACCTGGCTCGTGCGGCGCTGGCCGAGAAAAACGCGCTTGGCGACCGAATCCAGCATCTGAGCGATGAACTGGGCCAGTACGACGAGCAACTGACCAAGTACGACGACGATATCGGGCGTCTCCAGGCCAAGCTCAACGATGCCCGCGCACGCCAGCGTGCCATCGTCATGCGCCATCAATCAGCGTCCCACCAACTCAAAAGCCGCAAGCAGATCCACAATCGCAAGATCGAGGAAATGCTGAACCGCTTCGACTCGGCCGAACGCAGGATCGACCACATCGAGTCCGAGGCCGAAGTGCTCGACATGGGTCGTGATTCAAGCTCGCTGAACGAGCAGATCGAGCAACTCAAGCGCGACGAGCGAGTCGAAGCAGAGCTTGCGGAACTGAAGTCTTCACGCGGCTCAACGGAGTAAATCGGCATGTTCGACTGGCTGTTTCCAATCATTGTCGTATTCCTGGTCATCGTCGCGCCGCTTTGGCTGATTCTGCATTACGCCACGCGCAATTCGGTCAACAAGAAACTGACCAGCAAGGATGAATCAATGCTCGAAGAACTGCACGAAAATGCCCGTCGCATCGAAGAGCGGATGCACAACCTGGAACGCATTCTCGATGCCGACTCGCCGGAATGGAGGAACAAGTGATGAATACCGACTTTGACGAAAGCATTCACCGTAACCGCCTGTACCGGAACCGCAGGCGCGGCCTGCTGGCCGGCGTTTGCGCCGGCGTCTCGGATTGGACGGGCTTCAACCTGACGGCGTTGCGCGTGGCCGTGGTGCTGCTGGCCATCCCGTTTACCGCGGTCATCGTGATCGGCTACCTGGTGCTGGCGCTGCTGCTGCCGGTGGCGCCGAAAAACCTGTACCAGGACGAGCAGGACGAGCGCTTCTGGCGCGAGACCCGCCGCGCTCCGAGCGACTCGGTATCTTCGCTGAACCAGCGATTTCGAAGTCTCGACAAGCGACTGCAACGCATGGAGGCATGGCTGACCTCGCGCGAATACCGGATTCGCAAGGAGCTTGAGGACTAGTGTGATCTCTCGGTAGCCTGCTAGTAGCCAGCAGCGCGGTAAACTGACGCCTGGCATCTAGCAAGCTGAATTTATGACCTTCAAAAACCTTGTGCTGGAACATCGCGGCCCGGTCACCCTTGTCACGGTCAACCGGCCGGAAAAACTCAATGCCCTGAACGGCGACACGATTGCACAACTGCAACAAGCGATCGATTTTCTAGCCGAACGTCATGAAACCCGTGCCGTGGTCCTGACCGGTGCCGGCTCCAAGGCCTTCGTTGCCGGCGCCGACATCAGCGAAATTCGCGAGCAAAGCCCGACCCAGGCGCATGCGCTTTCATCTCGGGGCCAGGCCTTGATGCGCCGCATCGAATCCCTGCCCAAGCCCGTCATTGCCGCCATCAACGGCTTCGCGCTGGGTGGCGGACTGGAACTGGCGCTGGCCTGCCACCTGCGCTACGCATCGTCCACGGCACGCATGGGGCTGCCCGAAATCAAGCTTGGCCTGCTGCCGGGCTTTGGCGGCACCCAGCGCCTTACGCGTCTGATCGGACGCTCGCGCGCACTTGAAATGATGCTTGTCGGCGAGCCGATCGATGCGGCCACGGCAAAGGATTTCGGCCTGATCAACCATTTATGCGAACCGCAAACGCTAGTCGAGGACAGCCTGCAGATGGCACAGCAACTGGCGGCCGCTGCGCCCGAAGCGATCGCGGCAATTCTTCAGTCAGTGGATCTGGGACTCGGCGCATCGATCGACCAGGGCCTGGCGCTGGAGTCGGCGCGATTTTCGCTGTGCTGCTCAACCCCAAACATGCGCGAGGGCACACTGGCGTTCCTGGAAAAACGAAAAGCCGACTTTTCCTGATCGGGACATGCGGCCTGCCACCTTGCAGCAGGCCGCTTGAAATCGCGGCTTGTTCGAAGCCAGCTCCCCGTCGAAACCAGCTCCGCGTCCGCCTGGCTGAACCCTTTGGCCACCAAAATCGCGCCAGCGCCACCACCCGCAGCTGGAGCGCTTCGCTCGATCACCCTCATCAAAAGTCGGACAGCCAATAGTCTCCGACCGTCCTTCTGGCACGCCGATTCGGCATGTCCTGACAATCGAGCCATCGTGACCGGGAGCCGGCAGGGTCGGTGACGAAGGGACCTAAAGAATGTTAGCGAGCCTCTGAATCGTTCAGAGGCTCCATGGCAAACACAAGCCATCCGACCATGACGCCGGTCGGTCGCAACCAAAGGATCAGTCAGGGCACGATCCGATCGCCGACAGCGACCAGACCGTGTTCGGCCGTGGCATCCAGGCGCACGATGAAGCCGCTCTTGGACGCAAATCGCTGGCGCGGTGCCAGTTCAAGGTCCGGGTAAAGTCCCGGGTTCGGACTGCCCTGGATCTGGTGTTCGAGCACTTCCAGCAGATAGTCGCGGTGGTAATGGTCGAGCAAATGCATGAAAGAATCACGGAACATCAACATCGCGTAATAACTTTGAAACTGAATCCTCGAGGCATCGAATTCGAGCCCGCGGGTCTTCATCCAGGCCCTGGCCCTGAAGCGTTCCGGATAATGCTCCTGCTGCAACGCGAATGGGTAGCTGAACAGGAAATCGTCACCGATTTCGGCCCCCGACTGTTGCCGCAACACATCGATTGCGTTCGACGGCAGCAAGATGGTCGCGGCGCCGGACTGGTTTTTCCAATCGACCAGCTGCTTCGAGGCCGTGCCGTCAAGCCAGACGATCAGGTAGTCGGCCTTTAGCGACAGCCTGGGCTCGACCGCTCCGGAGATGTCCACGGTTTCGATTTGCAGACCCGATCCACGCTGTGCCGCAAGTGCGGCAAGGTTGGCTGCCGGCCGCCGGCTCTGCTCGGACGAATCCACCAGTTGCACGACCCGGCCCGCCGGCTGCCCTGCAAGCCAGTCGAGCATCAATTCGGACTCGAGCAACAGGCCGCGATTGAAATAAACGGTGTAGCCACCAAGCTCCGGAACATCGTGCGGCAGCTCGGTGATCGGAAAAATCGCCGGCAGGCCAAGTTCGTCGGCAAGGTCGCCAATCGGGCGCCACGAGCCGGGAACCTGCCCGCTGACGAGACTGAAAACAGGCTGACGTTCGTAGTGGGCCAGCAGCTGCTCGCGCCAGGTTTCCGGCGAACCATCGATCTCCCAGACGTGCAGGCGGTACAGCCGCGAATACCTGGTATACAAACTGGAACCGTATACGGAGTGGCCGGCAAGCTGTGTATCGCCGCGCGTGCGCTCGTTGTACCACTCCACGAAACTTGAAAGCGTTGCCAGCATGGCCCTACGTTCGGCCTCGTCAATGTCACTGTGAATGACGGTGGCCAATTCGACATATTCCGGTCCCACGCCTTCCGAGAGCGTGATCGAAAGCGTCTCCAGGTAGGCCACGAGGTTGCGCAGGTCCGTATCACCCAGTGCATATCTCGGCATCAGGCGCTCGAACGATCTTCCGGTCGGATCGATACCGTCGCGCAACGCTATTGCAAGCGATTCGATGGTATACGGCTCACGATTGCGGAACCTGCGCACCTGGTGACGGAAGCTCGCGGTCTGGGCCTGCATGAACAGGGCCCGGAAGCGATCATCCCTGGAAATGTCGCGACCGCCAAAGAGATAGGGCTGCGTGATCGGCGGGATGTAATAGCCGCCCTCGTAGGAACCGAAGCCGCTTTTCCGATGACATCGGACACATGCCGCATAGTCGCCATCGACGGGCGCATCGCCAAAGCCGATTCCGGACAGTTTTTCGCCGGATGCCAGCATGCCGGATTCATACAAACGCTTGCCGGCCTCGATGTCGCCGCCATTTTCATCGGCGAAAGCAGGACCCTGGACCATTGCTGCAACGGCCATGACAGAAACGGCAAGAAATGCCCGGATCGCCGCAGTCGAATGATGGGGGCGGTGTTTCGGCGGCCTTGATCCGGCGGCAATACTCGCTTGAACAGCCCAGGTTTTAAATCCCGCAGCATCCAGTCGGGTGCCGACCAACCCGCAAAAACGTCGAAGCAGCTTGCTATTCAAGGGCGTCCACTCCCACAAACCGCTGGTACTGCTCGAGCAGGACTTCGCTACCGATCAGGCCGTCGATTCGGGCCCAGGGTCCGGCATCGGAGTTTCGAATCAAGGTGACCGGCTGGTGATTCATCTTGTTGGAGCCTTCGTAGAGCGCGTCCAGGCTGCGCAGCACTTCGACCACGTCCTCCCTCGGTCCGGTCAAAAAATCGATGGTGTTGCCGGTATTGAACCGTTGCGCGTATTCGGACAACCTTTCGGGCGTATCGAAATCCGGATCGACCGAAACCAGCAGGATTTGATAATCGTCGCCGGTCTTGTCGAGTTCCGGCACAGCCCGGACCATGTTCGAGGTAATCATGGGGCAGATACCGGCGCAGCTGGTGAAAATGAAGCTGATGACCGTGACTTCACGGCTCGAAACCAGCTGATTGAAATTGACGCTCTCCCCGGCAGCGGTGACCAGGTCGACGTCGACCGCAGTATAGTTTTTCTGGCTTACCAGGAAATTTTGTTCAGCCTGTCGATCCGGGCCGGACGCAATGGTCTTCGCGGAAAAGCCAATGCCCGTGATGATCAACACCACAACAACAAGATTTGAATATCGCTCAAAAAATCGATTCATCGCCGCCTCCGGTGATCGGCAATTGCATGCCGGGTCAAAATAAAAAAGATGCCGCCGAGCCCAGTTGGGCTCGACGGACATCGCTGATCGCTCCCCTGACTCGCAGGTGATTTGCAGGCCTGGATCAGTGGACCGACCAGACCGCAACGTCATGATGCAACGGGTCGAACTGGTACATCTTCAGGCGCTTCGACGGAATGTGGTTCATATGAAATTCCAGCGGCAGCACGCCAAGCGTCGAGCCGTTGATGTTTTCGGTCTGTTGAAACTCGGTCAACACGCTTGGGGACTCGCTGAAATCAAGCCATTCCGGCGACATACTGTACGCAGGCTTCGAGCGGGCCTTTGCGCCCGAGGCGGCGGTGGTCTGATCCGGCACCATCGACCACTGCAGCACCGAATCGATACTCATGGCTTGAGCGCCGTCGCTCGGCGGCGTAGCCGGCGGCACCATCGGCGCAGGCCTCAGCATCGGCCACCAATGCGTCCGGCCGAAAGTAAACCAGGGTCCGGCACCGCCTTCCTCGACCGTGCTGTGAAAGGTATTTTCCCAGCCGCGGTTGCCGCCAAAGTCAACGAACTGGTAGGCATGCGGGAAATAGTCGCCGTTGAGTACCTTCACGCGAACGATATCGCCGGGGCCATCGAAGTCAATGGTCTGCTCCCAGCCGTCCTGTACGTCCCTGGCCTTGCCGTAAAGGGTGTTGTTGAGATACACCAGGTTCATGTCGTAATCGTCATCGTATTCGATGCCCGATGGCAGCTTCAGGCGGTCTTTCCAGTCGAAAAACGCGTCCCTGAATGCATCGACTGCCGCCTCGTCGACGAGGTTCGGTGCGTCGCGGAATTCGCGCAGCATGTTCCACATGCGCTTGGCCGGGGCCAGGTCGCCGATCATGGCAATGGCGGCAAGCTTGTTTGCCTCGCTACCCATGGGGTCGGCGCCGAAAACGACTTGCTCCCACTCGACCAGCGACCGGTCATTCTCTCCCATGCCGGCGCGCTTGAGTGCATTTTCAGTCACCTGGACACGCGGAGGATGAAGCCGCCAGCCCCAGTAATAGGTCAGGTTGAAGAAACGACCCGGCGCCATCTTCATTTCAAAGGTGGTGCGGGTACCGTCTTCCATCGGGAAGAAGGTCATGTCCATGCCAATGTGCGGCTTCGGCGGCATTCCCGTTTCAACCGGATCGTCGAAATACATCTGGAACGGCGCGAAGTCCTCGTGCCCGTTGTTCAGCGTATCGGCGTGAACGACCATGGTCCAGGGCACGTCCTGGACATCACTGGGGTCGAGAAATGCCGTGTCGCCCATGATGCGGCCGTCGAACCAGACCTGGTGCAATTCAACCCGACCACCGATCTTGGTGCCCTGCTCATCAAAAATGGGCTCGACTTTCTTGACCTTGTTGGGCCCGTTGTAATGCAGCAGCGGCATGCCCGAATAGGCCCGGTCGATCGGATTGCCTTCCAGCACATCCAGACCAAGCTGAAGATCCGACGCTGCCGGCAACTCGCCGGCAGCCACTGCAGCATCCAGCGCCTCGATTACGGTTCGCAGGTCATCGCTGGGTGAGCGCGGATCAATCGACGACAGCCTCGGCACGGGGTGGAGGTTATAGGGGTTGTCCGGCGTTGAAGGCAGCGTATTCGGGATCTCGGCCTGGCTCATGCTGCGCGCGTTTTCATAAACCGTCGGGCACAGGTTGGTCGGCAGTTTGTCCTCGGAACTCGAGGGCGCGAAAACGGTCTGCGGCGTGGTGACCACAAATACCTCGCGTTCGGTATCGAAGACCATCTCCGAGAACCCGGGCCGGGGCACGACACCCGGGTGACCGGGACAGGCATCGGCCGCGGGCAGCTGTGGAGACGTCGGATCTGCAGTCGGCTCGGCTGCTGTATCGTCACAATCAGGGGGCTGGGCAACGCCCAGTATCCCAAGCAGAATACAGATTCGGGCCGGAGTTCCGGGGCTGCCGGCCGCAGGACTGGACTGCGCGGAACCGTGCGTTGCAATCATCATCAATGCAAGCATCGCCCCGGAGAAACAAAGTTTGGACTTGGTATTCATCTTGATTTCTTCCTTCTGTCGATCGCCCGAGCGCAGCTCAGGCTTTACCGAAACGATCACGGTGGTGAATGGACGGACCATCGGCATCGATTCGCCGCGGGCCTGCTCGGCGCGACGAGTCGCCGGGCTGGACTGGACCGGGAAAAATCGATGCCACTCGCTGCATCGCGAAGTCGACATCGGTAATCTCGGCCGACATCGTGCCCCATAAGCCGACGGCGGCATTCCCGTAGTGGATCAGATCGGAGTGCATGGTGTCGCGGAAACGCCCCGCGGTACGGTAAAGGCGATAACCGAGTGCAATGACATCCTCCGGCGTCGTGGACAGAAACTTCCACCCGGCCGGCACGTTGAACTGGCCGGCAAAGCGGGCCAGTCGTTCGGGCGTGTCGCTTTCGTCGTAGCTGATCGAAAAGACATGCAAATCCTTGCCGATTCGATCGCCAAAGGCCTGTACCAGGCTTGCCATGTTGCGCGTAATCGGCAGCTGCGGCTCGCGCCTGATCGACATGAAATTGATCAGTACCACGCGATCCCTGACCAGATCCTGGTAGAACCGGAAACGCTCACCGCTATGGGCCAGCACCCGGCTGTCCGGAAAGCCCTGGTTCCGGGTTCGGTCGATGATCTTCGAGGCCTTCTCGTGCATCAGGGCTGCCGGCATTTTGCCAAGCGCCATTGCCGGGATACTGGCCGCAGCGGTCAGCGACACGCCGGCCAGCAACCTGCGGCGGGACTGCATGTTGCGGTCCGGCTCGACCGAAGCTGTCACCGTCGCGGGATGATTGGTTTCAATTTTGCTCATGTCAGTCTCCCTGTCCAGGCGGCACGATTCGCCACTGGATCATCATTTCGTGATCTTCATGCACAACGTTATGGCAGTGCATGACATGGGTGCCCAGGAAATCGCGCCAGCGGCCGAAGAACTTGATCTCCATGTTCGGCCCCAGCTCGACAAGATCCTTGCGGGCACGAAGCAAATCGCCATCCTTGACCGGCCTGCCATCGACTTCGAGAATCTGGAACTCTTCAAAATGAGTGTGGATCGGGTGCGCCCAGCTGTTGCCGGCATTGCGAATCGTCCAGATCTCGGCCGAACCCTGCTCGATGTTGGCGTCGATGCGATTGGCATCCATCAGCTTTCCGTTGACGGTCCAAAGGCCATTGTCGTAATCAAAGACCCACAAGCGCTCGCGGCGAACCTCGGACATGTTGATGTCCGGCAACTCGCGCATGAAATCGGGGATTCGGCTCGGATCTTCGCCGACCAGCGGAACGACGTCGAAACGCATCGCCAGTTCGCCTTCGTCAAGAAGCTTGCCAGTCGGCCCGGCGCCGTCACGGCGCATGTCCATGCGATTGACCAGGTAAACCTTGTCGCCCGGCTCGAAGGCCGAGAAATCGACAATCACGTCGAAGCGGTTGGCAACCCAGATCTCGATATGCTCCTGGACGATCGGTTCGGGCAACAGGTTGCCGTCGTTGCTCATGATGTAGAACTTCAAACCCGGGTGATTGTCGATGACGGTGCCGTCGGCACGCTCCAGCCTGAGCCAGAAATCGTAGAATCTCGAAGGCCCGCCATTGAGCATGCGGAAACGATACTTGCGCGCCTCGACGGTCAGGAAGGGCTGAATGATGCGATTGACGGTGATCTTGTCGCCGAGCATCCCGAACAGCGTGAAATTGTTCGAACCCTTGTGCGCCGACTCGGGGTATTTGTCGCTCGTGGTTTTCGGCACCGGGGTCGGCGCTTCGCCGGCGGCGAAGAAATCGAAAATCGCCTGGCCATCGGCACCGAACTGCACATCGTGAAACATCAACGGGATGTCGTACTCGCCGCTGGGCATGCGAAACGCGGCCGGGTTGGGATCGTTCTCGTTGTCCGAATCCTTCTCGTCGAACAGCAGGTAAAAACCCGACAGCCCGGCGTAGACGTTCGGCGCCGTGAAATCGAGCCGGTGATCGTGATACCACAAGGTATTCATGATTTCGCGCTCATCGCCACCGGCCGGGTAATTGGCGTAGTGGTGATCCCAGAATTCACCCGGGTTCATGAAATCGGTCGGGATACCATCACTTTCCGAGGCGGTGTGACCGTTGTGCAGGTGCATGGTCGTCGACGGCAGCGCGAACGGCACCTTGCCCTGGCCCACGGAAGGAAGGTTGTTGACCCTGCGCACGAATGCGGCTTCGCCGTAGAAGCCCTTGTAGGTCGGACCCGGAATGGAGCCGTTCATGGTGTATGACCACGAACCCTGGTTGTAGGGAGGATCGCTGTGATAGATCCAGCGCCGCTCTTCGATCACCTCACGGTAGAAATTGACCGGCGGAAAGTCGTAAAAGCGCTGGTGGCGGCGACCGTCCGGACGCGGATTCAGGACCTGGGCCGGAATCGGGCTGGCCGTGGGCATCCTGTAAAGCGGATCCTTGAAAGGCGTGGACGGCGGACTGGGCTGTTCAAAAATGGAAGGTGTGAAACCTTGCGGAAAAACCAGGCCACTTTCCGGCACGCTGCCGCGTGCGCTGGCCTGGGATGCCGTCAAGCCAAGTCCTCCGGCAACGGCACCCAGTTTAAGTACATCTCTACGTTTAGGCATATCCTGCTCCCTAGCGGCCGCAAGCGGCATGATCGTTTTGACCAGTTGTCAGGCGAAATTCACGAAGCGCTTCAGGTTTGCAAGACGCTTCGTGATGGCCAGCACAGTTTAGGAGCACGAGCGCCATGAAGAACAGGCCAAATCCGTGAAAATTTCGTGATTTCTGTGAAAATTCAGCCGAAATACAGCACTTTTCCGGGCCTGATAACGGAATGAAGGTTCAGTCCGAGAAGTGGAGGCAAGTTCTTGTTTTTCTAAATTAAAAATTGAACGATCATTCGAAGGATCTGCTCTCGGCTTGCTTTCGATCGATCAAAAACGACTGCCCTGCCCGCCTGCCAGCATGGCCGAAAGCACTAGCATGAGTCCAAGTCGAGGCACGCGAAGAAACGTCTCGCGAATCGCCGGCGAATCGCCGTTCTGAAATGGACTGGAAGTTTTGAATCAAGGCAGCTGACCAGGCATGAAGCTCAGCCGGCCCGGCCCGGTCCGGTCTGACTCCCGGGCGGCTCTGGTTTTTTCAGCGGCAAAGTCGAATACGAAACGCGCTGGACTTCGACTTTGGCCTTGTTGACGCCGTTGTTGAAGAACCGGAGGCGGCTCGGGGCTCAAAATTGGCCGGACGTCTGCACCGTGGAAATCTTCGAGGCCAGATGGCGGTATTGCGATCGCTCGCGGAGGCCTTCGATCGACGCGAGCGATGGCCGCCGCATTTACGACGCGGGTCCGAAAGTATCAGATTCCCGGCTTGCCCGAGTAGCGCTTCTCACCGGCGCGGATCCAGGTATCGATGCGATTGGACTGGGGCGGCAATGAGCAGCTTGTGTAGCTGTTGAAGGCACACGGCGGGTTGAAGGTCTGGTTGAAATCGAGCACCACCGTGCCGTCCTGCGGCAGCTCCGTGTAGAGAAAACGGCCCAGCCCGTAGGTTTCGCGGCCCGAGGTGCGGTCGGCGAAGATAAAGAACAGCCGATCGCCTTCGCGTATCGCTTCAAGCGCAAACGATTGCCCGTCCTTTTCGAATACGGCCTGGCCGGGATTGGGTTCGGCAATCAACTGGCCCATCACATTGGCCACCTGGAGCGTGCTGCCTTCCGGATGGGGGTGAAATGCGGCTTCGATTCGCCACTGCGACTCGATTTCGTAATAATCGAGGCCGGTGAATTCAGTTCTGGGTCGGGATTCCGGATCTCTAACCCGCAGTGCCAGACGACCGCCGGGATCGACCAGGTGGATGCGAATGCCGGCCGCCTCGACAAGCGTCGGCCCGCTGCCCTGGTCGAGCAACATCGGCGCGCGGTCAACGCTCTGACCGTCGACCGTTACCGCGGCCCCGTCACTGCGCTCGAAGCGCGCCGATTGTTCGTCCACGACCAGCCGGCCCCAGGAAGCCGGGCCGCGCGCAAGCACAATATCGCTGTCATCGGCGCTGCCAAGAGTATACGCACCCGGATCGAGCAGAATCAATCCGGTCAGACTGAGCCAGCCGTAGGGCTCGGTCAGGCGCTCCATCCGGCCCTTTCTCCATTCCAGCGCCAGCGCCTCGACCGCATCGGCCGATTCGAATTTCGAGTCGGAGCCCTGTGGCGATGAATCGCATCCGGCCAGCACTGTTGCGAGCAATCCCGATAACAGCGCCATCCAGACGATTGGCTTGCGCCGGCCATGCCCGGCGCGTTTTCCAGTGTCGACGTGGGTCGAATGCTGAAGCTGCGCGGTCTCAAGTACGTCCATAAATATCCTCCAGGCGTTCGATGTCATCTTCGCCGAAATAAGTGCCGGTCTGGACTTCAATGATATGAACATCCTGCTGGCCCGGATTCTCGAGCCTGTGCAATGTGCCGGCCGGGATTTCAACCGTCTGGTTGGCGCCCAGATCCAGGTATTCATCGCCCACGCGCACTCGCGCAAGCCCGGAAACCACGGTCCAGTGCTCGCTCCTGCGCTCGTGGCGCTGCAGCGAAAGCACGCCGCCGGGGCGAACGCTGAGACGCTTGACCTTGCAGTCCTCACCATCCTCGAGCACCGTGTAGCTGCCCCAGGGTCGATGCACGGTTCGATGGTATACCGCGGATTCGTGTTGTCGACGGGTCAGTTCCTCGACCACCGACTTGACCTCCTGGGCCCGGCCACGGCGCGCGACCAGGACCGCATCGCCGGTATCGACGATGACCATGTCCTCGACACCCACCGCTGCAACCAGTCGGGTTTCACTCTGGACAAATGTATTCCTGGAATCGATCAGCACGGCGTGGCCCTGGACCTGGTTGCCGGCGCCGTCGGTTTCGTACAATTCGCTGATGGCCTGCCACGAACCGATGTCGCTCCAGCCACAGGCAACCGGCACTACGGCACGCTTCGGTGCCCGCTCCATGACCGCAAAATCGATCGAATCGCTGCGCACGGCGGCAAACCTGGACGGTTCAAGTTCCGTGGGCTCGGCCGTCCGGTCGCTCTCGTGCCAGGTGGCCTCGACCGCAGCCAGGATATCCGGCGCCAATTCACTCATGGCGTTGATGATCGCATCGGCGCGAAAGCAGAACATGCCGGCGTTCCAGAGATACTGGCGGCTCTCGAAATAGCGGCGCGCCGTATCCAGGTCGGGCTTTTCGACAAAGGCCTCGATTTGGGCTGCCGAATGCTCAAGTGCCTGTCCGGCCCGGATATAGCCGAAACCGGTTTCGGCGTGAGTCGGCTTGACGCCCAGGCAGACCAGCCAGCCCTGGCTTGCCAGCGCATCAGCACGCGTCACCGCTTGGATGAATGCGGGCATATCGCGAACCAGGTGGTCGGCCGGCAGCACCAGCAATTTCGCCTCCGGGGAAAAGTGCTCGCGTACCCACATCGCGGCCGCGGCGATCGCGGCGGCGGTATTGCGGCCTTCCGGCTCGAGCAAAAACGGGAAATCGGCATTCGAGTCGACATCGCGGTAGATGTCACGGGTCAGGAAAAAGTGATCCCTGGCGGTCACCGTCAGGACATTGCTGTGATCGATCACGGCCAGCGCGCGCCGCAGCGTGGAGCCGGCCAGCGTCTGGCCGTCGGCCAGGCGCATGAACGGCTTGGGATGGGCCTTGCGCGAGACCGGCCACAAGCGTGTGCCGGCTCCGCCGGACAGGATCACCGGGATCAGCATATCGATTCCTTCCATTGCTTCAGGCACGCCGCCAGGCCCTGCTCGACCGAGGGCAGTTCGGCGCCGACAAAAGTTTCGTAGCGGCTGCAGTCGAGAACCGACCAGACCGGACGGAGCGCTTTTTGCGGCCAGCTCGCGCTGGCGATCGGCTCGATTGCCAGCGGCCGATCCAGCACGCCGATTTCTACGGCATGCTCGATCGCCAGGCTGGCAAACTCGTGCCAGGACATCTGTCCTTTCCCGGCAACGTGGAAAATACTCAGCGGTCCGGACAAACGATCGCGGTGCTGCAGCAGGGCCACGCTGGCATCGGCCAGGTGACCGGCCCAGGTCGGTGAACCGAATTGATCGGAGACCACGCTCAAGGGCTGGCCGCGTCCGGCCCGGGTCATGATCGCCGACAGGAAATTCCCCGGGAAATGGCTGTACAACCAGGCCGTGCGGACAATCGCCGCGCGCGCGCCGCTGTCTCGGACGGCCGTCTCGCCGGCCAGCTTGGTGGCCCCGTAAACATTGCCCGGCGACGGTTCGTCATCCTCTTTCCAGGCACGGTCGTTGATCCCGGAAAAGACATAATCAGTGGAAAAGTGCAGCATGAACGCATCGTTGTTGCGGCACCACTGCGCGATCGAGGCGGGCAAATCGCAATTGACACGCCGCGCCAGTTCCGGCTCGTCTTCGGCCTGGTCGACCGCGGTCCAGGCAGCCGGGTTGACCACGATGTCGGGCTTGACCCGGTTGAGTGCTTTGTCCAACAGGCGCTGATCGGACAGATCGCAGGCAAAGTCGCCGGCGTCGCGGTCGGTCTGGATAACCTCGCCCAGACCGGACAAGCGGGGCGCCAGATGACGGCCAAGCTGGCCACTGCATCCGGTTAGCAGGATTCGCATCGGGGTAATTTCTCCTGTGCAATCGTGTCGAGCCTTGGCGCCCCGGCATCCCGCCCGGACAGCGCCGTGGGCGCCAGCGGCCACTCGACGTTGATGCGCGGGTCATCCCACGCAATGCAGGCATCATATTCTGCACGGTAGGGCCGTGTACACAAATAAGAGAACGTGGCGTGTTCGGACAGCACCTGGAAACCGTGCGCAAATCCTTCGGGTATCCACAACTGACGATGATTTTCAGCACTCAGTTCGACACCGGTCCAGTGCCCGAAAGAGGCCGAACCGCGGCGAATATCGACGGCCACGTCGAACACCCGACCCACGCTGACCCAGACCAGCTTGCCCTGCGGCTCGGGCCACTGGTAGTGCAGGCCACGCAGCACGCCGCAGGCGCTGCGGCTGGTGTTGGCCTGGACAAAACGGATGTCGGGCACGGCCGCAGCAAATTTTTCCGATTGCCAGTTCTCGAGGAACCAGCCGCGTTCGTCGCCGAACACTTCCGGCTCGATCACCAACACCCCATCGAGGCCGCTGTGGACAACTTTCACCAGTCTTCCCGGGTATCGGCGATGCGCCGCAGGTAGTCGCCGTAACCGGACGAGGCCAGCGGTTCGGCCAGCGCCAGCAGCGCCGAGCGATCGATCCAGCCCTGCCGGTAGGCGATTTCTTCGGGACAGGCCACGCGCAGGCCCTGGCGCGATTCCAGCGTTTCGATGTAACTGGCCGCCTGCTGCAGTGAATCATGGGTGCCGGTATCGAGCCAGGCATAGCCGCGGCCCATGCGCTCGACCACCAGTTCACCGGCTTCCAGGTAGAGCCGGTTCAAATCGGTGATCTCGAGCTCACCGCGCGCCGACGGCTTGAGCCGCGCCGCGCGCTCGACCACCTGGCGGTCGTAGAAATACAGCCCGGTCACGGCAAAGCTCGATTTCGGCCGCGCCGGCTTTTCCTCGATCGACAGCACCTGGCCGGAGGCATCCATTTCGACCACGCCATAGCGCTCCGGATCGCGGACCTGGTAGCCGAATACGCTGGCGCCACTGTCGCGCCCATCGGCGCGTTGCAAAAGTTCGCGCATGCCGCCACCGTGAAAGATATTGTCGCCAAGAATCAGGCAACTGGGCTGGCCGTCGAGAAACTCGGCACCGACCCGAAATGCATCGGCCAGGCCGCGCGGCTCATCCTGGACCGCGTATTCGATGCGGATTCCCCATTGCGAGCCATCGTCGAGCAGACGCTTGAACAGGACCTGCTCGTGCGGCGTGGTGATCAACAGAATTTCGCGGATGCCGGCCTGCATGATGGTCGACAGCGGGTAGTAGATCATCGGCTTGTCATAGACCGGCAGCAATTGCTTGCTGACCACCCGGGTCAACGGATACAGACGCGAGCCGGAGCCACCGGCCAGGATCAGGCCCTTGCGCTTCAAGCCGCCCCCCCGCGGGTACCCAGCCGCTGGCCACGATAGGAACCGTCCTGGATGCGCTGCCACCACGACGCGTTGTCCAGGTACCAGGCGACAGTTTTTTCCAGCCCGTGGTCGAACCCGGTCTCGGGCGACCATCCCAGCTCTGTTTCGATGCGCGACGGGTCGATCGCATAGCGGCGGTCGTGACCGGGCCGGTCGGTCACGAACCGGATCAGCTCACGCCGCGGCTGCCTGCCCGGGTCGTGTCTGTCCACCAGATCGCACAACTTGTGCACGACCTCGAGGTTGCTGCGCTCGGCATTGCCGCCGATATTGTAAGTTCGGCCAAGCCGGCCCCGATTCAGCACGCATTCGAGCGCGCGGCAATGGTCTTCGACAAACAGCCAGTCGCGGCGCTGCCGGCCATCGCCGTATATCGGAAGCTCGCGTCCTTCCAGGGCATTGATCAGGATCAGCGGAATGAGCTTTTCCGGGAACTGGCGCGGACCGTAATTATTGGAGCAGTTGGTGATCAGCACCGGCAGGCCCCAGGTTCGATGCCAGGCGCGCACCAGGTGATCGGCGGCGGCCTTGCTGGCAGCATAAGGAGAACTGGGCTGGTAGGCATGCTGCTCGGTAAAGGCCGGATCGTCCGGCCCAAGGTCGCCGTAGACCTCGTCGGTGGACACATGCAAAAATCGGAAATCCGGACAGTCGCTTTTCCAGTAATCGAGCGCGGCATCCAGCAATGCCTGCGTACCCACGACATTCGTGCGCACGAATGCCGACGGGTCGTCGATGGATCGGTCGACATGGCTTTCGGCGGCAAAATGCACGAGTGCGTCGGGCCGATGCGCGTCGAGCAATTCACGAACCGCGCGGCCATCGCCGATATCGAGCTGCACAAGCCGATGACGATTGTCGTCGAGGCCGGTCAGCGACTCCCGATTACCGGCATAGGTCAGCAAATCCAGGTTCACCACCGAACAATCAGAACCGGAAATCATATGGTGGACAAAATTGGAGCCGATGAAACCGGCGCCACCGGTAACCAGTAGCTTTTTCATGTTTTTACGCGAGCCTGCGTTTAAAACGGAATATCGTCGCTAAGGTCATCCTCGGCTGGTGGCTGCTCGCTGGCCTGGCGCTGCTGCGGCCGCTGCTGGCTCTGCTTTTCGTAACCGCTGTCGTCCATCGGCGCGGCGCCGCCGCGGCCATCGAGCATCTGCATCTCTCCGGCGACGATTTCGGTCGTGTAGCGATCCTGGCCATCCTGGCCCTGCCATTTACGGGTCTGAATGCGGCCTTCGATGTAGACCTTGCTGCCTTTTTTAAGGTACTCGCCGGCAATTTCACCCAGGCGGTTGAACAGCACTACGCGGTGCCACTCGGTTTTTTCCTTCTGTTCGCCGGTCTGCTTGTCGCGCCACTGCTCGCTGGTGGCCAGGCTGATATTGCAAACCGCAGTGTTTGCCGGCGTATAACGAACTTCCGGGTCGGTACCGAGGTTGCCGATTAAAATGACCTTGTTGACTCCACGCGCCATAGTGCTTGCTCTTGTCTATCGATTGAAGGCTGAAAGTCTAGCATAAGGATCGATTGCGACCGCGGGAAACCGTTGCCGGCAACGACGATCGAAACCAGTCGAAAGCCCATTCAGCCGGCTCGATTCCCGCGTCCCTGCAACAAGCCGTCGAGGATCATGCGGCCGAACCGGGGCTTGAATCAATCGGTCACACAAGGGCAGAGCCGGCCGGAAATGCTGCGCGTATCGGCTAGCGCAGCATTGCAGATCAGTAATTGCAACCCCGAAGTTTGCGGAAAATGCGTTTTATTTAATCCAGTGGCGCCGATTTGCAGCGGCAGAATAGTCCGACCCGCGCGGGTCGATTGCGCGGGCAATTGCAAGACATGCACGACAAGCGCCGTTCGGACCGTATAATCGACGCTTATGAGCCAGGCCAATCCCATTCCACCACCCGGTTCGCTGGACGCCGTCATGGCCCTGACGACTGCGGACCGGCGTGCGATGGACGGTTTAATCCGCAAACGCCTGAAATCGGACGTTCTCCTGGTCAACCAGATCGCCGAATACATCATTGGCGCCGGCGGCAAGCGTTTGCGTCCGCTGGTGCACCTGCTGTCGGCCCGGGCCTGCGGCTACCAGGGCGTATCCCACATCCAACTGGCCGCGGTCATCGAGTTCATTCATACCGCAACCCTGTTGCACGATGATGTCGTCGACGGCTCGGAGCGGCGGCGCGGCCAGCGTGCGGCACACCACGTCTGGGGCAATGCCGCATCGGTACTGGTCGGCGACTTTCTGTACTCACGCAGCTTTCAACTGATGGTCGAGCTCGAATCGACCCGGGTCATGTCGATTCTGGCCGATACCACCAACACGATTGCCGCCGGCGAGGTCCTGCAGTTGATGCAGTTGGGCGATACCGAACTCGACGAGGCCGGCTACCTGCATGTCATCGGCGACAAGACCGCCTGCCTGTTTGCAGCCGCCTCGCGGCTGGGCGCAATCCTGGCGAAACAGCCGCCGGCACTCGAACAGTCTCTGGCCGAGTTCGGCTATGCCCTGGGCCAGGCATTCCAGATTACCGACGACTGGCTCGACTACTCCGGGCACGATGATGCACTGGGCAAGAACCTTGGCGACGACCTGGGCGAAGGCAAAGTCACGCTGCCATTGATCCTGGCGCTGCGTGCGGCCAGCAATTCAGACCGCGAGTTCCTGATCGAAACCATTCGGGCCGGCGGCACCGACCAGCTCGATCGCGTTCGAGCCATTCTTGCCGATACCGGCGCGCTCGACGATTCGCTGGAACGCGCCACCGGGTTCTCGAACCAGGCCGGCGCGGCGCTGGAAGCGGTTCCGCCGAGCCCAGAGCGCGATGCCCTGCTTCTGCTGGCGCGCTTTGCCGTCGACAGGACGCTTTAAGCCACCAGTACGCCGCCCGATTATCGTCGCCCGATTATCGCCGCGCCAGAACGGCCGCGGCGAATCGCCGGCCGCGCTCTTCGAAATCCCTGTAGTGCGGAAAACTCGGCGCACCCGGCGACAGCAGCACAATGCCTTTGACCGAAACCAGTCCGGCCGCCGCGTCGACCGCCTGCTCGATGCTTTCAACGTGCACCACGCAATCGGACGCCACGCACTTGTCGGCCAGCAGCGCCTCGGCGATGCGCTTGCCGTTATCCGGCAACACGACCAGCCCCGACAACGGCAGGCGGCGGCAAAAGTCGATCACCACGTGCCAGTCCGCCTTGCGTTCCAGGCCACCGGCAATCAGCACCGGCGGTTGCGGGCAGGCCTCCAGGGCAGCCCTTGTCGCATACGGGGTGGTCGAAATCGAGTCGTTGATCCAGGCCACATCTTCCGGACCGGGAATCGATTGCAGCCGATGCGGCAAGCCTTCAAACGAACCCAGCGCCTGCACCAGCCCGTCGAGATTGCCGCAGATCGAGGCCACGACCGACAGCGCCAACGCGATGTTGTCCAGGTTATGCCGCCCCGGCAGCGGACTTTGGCCGGCATCAAGAAGTTTTTGCGGGCCATTCCAGATCCCATCGGCGCGAGCGACAATACCGGTCTCGCCATTGACAGCGTGCACATTGGGCACACTCGAGAGCGCAGCGACCAGCAGCCGGTCGCGCGAATTGATCCAGATCGGCCGGCCATCGACCAGCGCGGCCAGCCTGAGCTTGGCCGCGTAATAAGCCTCCAGCGACCCATGCCAGTCGACGTGCTCCGGGAACAGCCGCGTCAGCACGCCAATCGAAACCTGCCCTTCCAGATCGGCAAGCTGATAGCTCGAAAGTTCAACCACGAACCAGTCGGCTCGGGTATCGATATGGCGGATCAACGGCACGCCGATATTGCCGGCCAGCACCGCGCGTTGGCCGACGCCTTGCAATAAATGAGCAATCAGGGCGGCGGTGGTGCTCTTGCCCTTGCTGCCGGTCACGCCGATGACCTGCGCTTGCGGCCGCTCGGCAAACCACAGCGATGAAATTCCGGTTACCGGAATTGCGCGCTGTCTGCATTCGACCAGCACGGGATGATCGACGGGCACGCCCGGGGAGCGCAACACGCGTGCGCTGGCGAACAGCCGCTCATCCGGCGGACCAATCTTCAAAGGCCAGTTTTTGGGCGCAATATCGGGTACGCGGTCGCAGATCACCTCGACCCGGGCATCGGGCAGGCGCCGCAGCACCACGTCCTCGAGCGCCCGTCCCTCGCGCCCAAAGCCGAGCACGTGGGTCAGGCCTTGCTTGAGTCGTTCGAGTTGCATGCCAGGAATTTTTCCGGAATCAAGTGATCACCGTGCGCGGCCAGCAGCTGCGACCATTCAGGGATATCGACGTTTTCCAGGCGCTCGGTCAGCGCAGCAACCACGGCATGATCGCGCCAGCCTGGGTCGCCGGCCAGCATCCTGACCGCGGCACGCGCCTCATCGGCCTCGCCGACGCATTCGAACGGCCTGGGACCCTGCAATTCCAGCAGCTGGTCGAAGCCTTCGATCAGCTCCGACCGGTCGAGCAAATCCGCGCCGAAGATCGCCTGCATGCGTTGCGGCGACAAAAAAGGTGCCAGCGCCAGAAAAACGAACAGACATTTCGGGCATTGGCCGCACCAGCGGCGGGTACGCGGCCCATCGAGATGGAAATTGCGGTTGCAACTGGAAAAAACGCCGTGATAGCGCTCCAGGCCGGCGAATTCGCGGCAGACCGTCAGCTCGCGCTCGCGCCTGAGAATTGAAAACACCTTCAGATCCGAGGCGATGTAGCGGCCGATCCACTGGTCCAGCAAATGTTCGAACTGGAAGCTCTTGGCGAACTGGTGATTGACCGACCGGCCATCGGCGGTGGTCAGGGTCGGAGCATCGGCTGAACGCTCGTTGGCAAACACCAGTGAATCGAAATCCCAAAGCAGCGCCGCCACGACCATCACGGCAGCGTTGATGGCCGTAATCGGCACATGCCCATTCAGGGCCCCGGCAGCATTGAGCCGACCCAGCCCGGGATCCAGCCGGCGCCGAATCACCCGGTGCCGGGTGCCGGCCCGTTTGGCCACATCGGCAATCAAGGCGGCCGAGCCGACCTGGACCGTTTCGGGTTCGAAACCGGCTGACCGAACCCGCTCCAGCGCGACCAGCGAATCCTTGCCGCCACCCATCGGCACCAGCACGCGCGGCGCCAGCCCGGCCGGCACCGCGCCGCGGCCTGGCCCGGATTCAGGCCCGGTGAAAACTGGCCAATAGCGACACCCGAGCCCATTCTGCCAGGCCAGCTCGGCCAGGCCCTGTTGATAAACGGTATCGAGCACCGAGGCCTGGAATGCGTCCGGGGCGCGCTGTAAAAACGCCACGCTGCCCCGGCATATGGCCTTCCAGTAGCTGACCCCGGCAATCCAGTGCAGCAGGTCCAGCGCGGCCTCGATGGCGTCGCGCCGACCGGCCGGCACCGGGCCTTCAAGTGGAATTTCGAAGCGCTCCTCGAACTCATGCCAGCGCTGCGCAGAATACAAACGCCAGCCCAGCGTGATCGTGCCGCTTTGATCGTCGAGGCTACGCCGGCCGAATTCAAATCGCGGCGCCCCAACAGCTTCGGGGCCGGGCTCGAAATCGCCGGAATCGATCGTCGAATCAGGCTTGTGGTTCGACACGCGAATCGACTTCGTCAACCGTCGAGCGCGGCCAGGCCCGCAGCACAGCGTTGACCAGCGTGGCCAGCGGAATGGCGAAAAACACGCCCCAGAAACCCCAGATGCCGCCGAATACCAGCACCGCCACGATAATGGCGACCGGGTGCAGGCTGACGACTTCGGAAAACAGCACCGGCACCAGCACGTTGCCATCGAGCAACTGGATAAACGCGTAGGCACCCATCACCCAGGCCATCTCGATCGAAAACCCGAAATCGATGAAGGCCACGATCGCCACCGGAATCGTCACGATTGCCGCACCGATGTAGGGAATCAGCACCGAGAACCCGACCAGCATGGAAATCAGCATTGCAAACGGCAGGTCAAGCAATGAAAAGGTCACGAAGCTGACGATCCAGACGATCAGGATCTCCAGTGCCTTGCCGCGCACATAATTGCCGATCTGGCAATCGACCTCGCGCCAGACGGTCATGGCCAGACCCCGGTTGCGGGGCAGGTAGCGGCGGAACCAGGCCAGAATCAGTTCCTTGTCCTTGAGAAAGAAAAACACCAGGATCGGCATCAGCACCAGGAACACGACCAGCCCGATCAGGTACATCAGCCCCGATGGCGAAACCACGGTCTTGCTGTAGGAGGCGACGTAATCCCGGATCTCGCCGAGAATATCGTTGACCTGCGCGTCGCCGACGATTTGCGGATAGCGCTCGGGCAACTGGGCCAGCACGTTCTGTATCTGGCGAATATATTCGGGGAGTTCGGCAAGCGCCTGGGCCAACTGCCGCGTGATCATTGGCGTTATGCCGAAGAACAGCACCAGCAAAATCGCCATGAAACCGGTAAAGACGGTCAACACGCTGATCAGCCTGGGCATCCCGAAGGCCACCAGGCGGGCAACGATGGCTTCGAGCAAATAAGCCACGACGATACTGGCAAAAACCGGCGCCAGCATCTGGCCGAAGGTCATGACCAGCACCACGCCCAGAATCAACAAGATCGCGAGAATGACGACCTGAGGGTCGGTAAAGTTACGTTTATACCATTGGCGAATCTGCTCGAGCATGGCCGCGATTATAACGTCCGGCGTCGATCAGCCGGCGCATGGATCACCGGCAGACACCATTCGGTAAAGCCCGGACTGACGACGAAAAAACTGACTGGGAAAAACCACGGTGCCATCGAATGCCGCATCGCAACCCGCACGTCGAATACAGGCGGCTTGCGCGCCGTCGAGTTGACTCACTTCGACGACTGCAGCGAGTCGATCAGCGCACTGATTCACCACTGGTTGGTCGCCAGGCGTCATCAGATCTGGTAAACCCGGCTTATTCACCACCCGATCGTCGCGAGGCGATTCCAGGCCCTGTGGATACGGCGTTTTCGCGACCGAGCGCAGCGGAGGCGTACTCGCCTGTGCGGTGAGGATGCGCGTCCGAGCAAAAGGCCGTAGGCGCGGGGCCTGGGGCCGCCGCAGTAGATTGGGTGGTAAATAATCCGGGTTAAAGAAGGATAGTGAGTCAGGCGAGCCAACGGGCTTGGCCCGAAAGATGCCCCGGAAGATTCAGACTCCGCGACAGGCTCAGAACCGTATGTTCAGCCGGGCAGCGACTTCCACCGCCTGGTCCAGGCGATCACTGACGATACCAAGCACGTTGCCGCCAAAGGCAAATTCCGGCGGTGCATAACTTGCACTGAGATCGACCCGGGCGCTCTCTCCGATGCCCTTTCCGATCCCCATCATCACGCTGTGCTGGGCCAATTGATCACCCAGTGCATTAGCCAGCAAGGCAGCGGTCGGCTTGGGCTGGGAGCGGGTATGGAAGTCGAACTGGAACTCCAGGTCGCTGTCGTGCTGCCAACGCATGCCGAAGCTGTAGACCGTCAGGTCATTCCATTCGAATGCCGGGCTGGTGCTGTCGCCCAGAAGCGCATTGAAGCGCGCCGGCAGGGCGCGACTGGGGAAGGCACCAACCTGGCTGTAAAACACTTGCGACACGGCCAGCGTGAACAAGGTGTGGCTGCCGGCGCGCAGGTCCAGCCCCATGCGTAGCCGCGACGGGATATCCAGATCGGCCGAAAAGCCGTGTACGCCCCGAACGCTGGCCAGTTCATCCATGTTTATGCGCGACTGAAACGACGCGTTCATCAGCAGTGCCGGTGCAATCTCCGAGGCAAAGCCGAACTGCACGCCGGTTCCCTGCGACAGTTCGCGGTTGCCTGCAAAAAAATCGACCGGCGCGAAACCACCGTCGAAGCGGGTCACATCGAGCATCGAATGGCTGAACTGCTGTGAGGCCAGAATGGCTGAAACGCTCAGGCGATTGCCGTTATCGAGTTGACGCGCCAGGCCGGTAAAAACCATGGATCTCTCAAAACCCGGCGCATCCGAGCGGTTAAAGCCCGGCACCATGCCGATCTGCACCGCGCGGGTGATCGACGAACCAATCAGGGAAAAACCATTTTCGCGATGGTCATCAAGCAACGGATAGGCAAACTCCGGCAAGATCAGGTCATGGTCGATTTTCAACCAGGAGATTCTTGGCACCTCGACCGGGCTGAACGAAGCCAGTTCGGGCGTCAGTTGGCTGGCAAGGTAGGCCTCCCACTGACCCAGTTCGAAGCCGGTCAGATACCAGGCCATCGACGATGGCATCATCGCCCGTGCCGAGCCGATTCCGGCCCGGGAATCCCCGGAAACTGACAAGCCCGTGACCAGGGCCGTCATTACGATCAGCAATCGTTGCAACATTCAATCAACAGATGTGGCGGTGAATACGATCAAGTGTACTGGCTTCAATGGTAGAAATACAACACTGCAGATAAAATTTTCATTAATTTTTACGATCCCGGCCTCCACAACAACCGACAATCAGGTTTTGGACCGGCACGATGTTGCAAATAAACCACAACCGAAAGGGATCATAAGCTGCGGCGCTGACCATCGCCGCCTCCGATTGCAACGGCGGCGGCGCAATCCGGGCCAACCCGACGACATCTCCAGCAGCGGACAGTTACGATGCCTGGTTCATCGACATGAGTACAAAGCTGAGCACAAACACAGCCATTGGCCGCGCTTGTCACGGCATTGCCCGGCGATGAAGCGCTGAAAACAGCGGTTCCGGATGCAGGCGGGTGGCTGCAAAAAACCTGACTAGCGTCGTGTCTCAGTGATCCCGATCGTTCATGCCCGTTCAGGAATTCGGGTGAGTTCCAGAGGCAGGATCGGGCGGGCATCGATCGCTGAAGGCCTCGCCACGCGTCGAACTGAAGCGATCAATGCCCGCCGGATCCGGTGTCGAAGGCACATACTGGAGAGTTCCTGCGACACGACGCTAGTCAGGAAAAAAATCGTCATGTGTCGACCAGGGACCCATTCATCCGGGCTGCCCTTGTCAGTCGCCGGATGCCTCAAGGCGCAGATGCCGGCTATCGGCCGTTCAGGTCATCGGCCAATCGATTGCTCGATTGCGCGCCGGACCGGCAGGCCGATGACCGATAGCCGATTCAATCGGCGAATCGCTCGATAATCGCCTCGGCAAAGCTCATCGTCGTCCCGGTCCCGCCGAGATCGGGCGTCACGCGGTCCGAGCAGGCAATCACGTCACGAATAGCCGCCCGCAAGCGGCGCGCGGATTCGGGCTGCTCGAGATGATCGAGCATCTGGGCCGCGCCGAGCAGCAGTGCGCAGGGATTGGCAACGCCCTGGCCGGCGATATCGGGGGCCGAACCATGAACCGCCTCGAATATGGCGGTTCGATCGCCGATGTTCGCGCCCGGCGCCAGTCCCAGCCCGCCGACCAGGCCGGCGCAAAGATCCGAAATGATGTCGCCGAACAGGTTGGTTGTCACCAGCACATCGAAGCGCTCCGGGTTCATCACCAGTTGCATGCAGCAGTTGTCGACGATCATGTCGTTGAACTCGATCGACGGATAACTCTCGGCGACCTCGTAGGCGGCCTTCAGAAACAGCCCCGACACGTCCTTGAGGATATTGGCCTTGTGGACCGCCGTGACTTTCTTGCGGCCGGCCTTCTGGGCCAGTTCGAAGGCGTAGCGCACGACTCTTTCGCAACCGCTTTTGGTGACCACCATCTTGGATTCGGCGCGTTCGCCATCGGCGCTGGTCATGGCACCTTCAGCCAGGTAGGCGCCTTCGGTATTTTCGCGCACGGTGATCAGATCGATATTTTCATAGCGCGATCGCGTGCCCTTGAAGCTGAGCGCCGGGCGCACGTTGGCATACAGGTCGAAGCGCTTGCGCAAGCCCACGTTCAGCGACCTGAAGCCGTTGCCGACCGGCGTGGTCAACGGCCCCTTGAGGGCAATCCGGTTGCGCTCGATCGAATCGATGGTGGCCTGCGGCAACAATTCGCCGACCGCTTCCTGCGCTGCCAGCCCAGCCAGTTGAAAGTCATACTCGAAGCCTGGCTCGAGTGCATCGAGCACTTGCAGCGCGGCCTGCATGATTTCGGGCCCGATGCCGTCGCCGCGAATGACTGTAATGGTTTTTGACACGTTGATTTCCCGGTTATTCAGTGATTCAGGTAAAGAGAATACGGTCCAGATCACCGGCCTGTTCAAGCGCCTGGAGGTCATCGAAGCCGCCGACGTGAAAATCGCCGATAAACACCTGCGGCACGGTACGCCGACCGGTGCGCGCAATCATTTCAGCGCGTTTGTCGGGCTCGGCATCCAGCGACACTTCTGTCCAGTTGACGCTCTTGCTGTTGAACAAATTGCGGGCAGCCACGCAAAAAGGGCAAGCCGCGCGGGAGTACATCACAATTGGTTTTTGATCCATTAATTTTTTCCTGGCCAGCGGTCCTGGCCGCAAGCATAGATGATTAAATGCACGATTCGGGCCGCGGCAGACCGGCGTAGCGGCAGGCCATTCGTACCGGGCCGTCCGGAAACAACCGGTACAGGGTGCGGCTGGAGGCATCATCGCAGTCGGTCTGGCGACGCATCTCACTGACGATCGTACGCATCAAGGGCGGCATCCCGTAATCGCGCTGATGCGCCCGAACAAAATGAATGACCCACCAATGCAACGGTTCCAGTACCACACCGTCCTGCCTGGCAAGGCATTCGGCCAAGGCCTCGGACCAGGCATCGGCGTGGCGCAAATGACCGTCGACATCCAGGTCGATATCATGTCCCGACACGCGTGCTCTCTGATTTTCCGGATCATTCATTACAGCGCCAGTAGAATACCCGCTTGTGTCCGCAGATGCTCGACTTCGGAAGCCTCCAGGCACTGGACCCGCGCACCCGAATCGGTCTCGACGGCCGAACCGTCGGCCAGCAGGTCGATGAAGCCGAAGTCGGTCAACTGGCGCCATGCGCTGGCCTGGCTGCCTTCGAGATGCGACCTGCCCGGGCCATGGAAAAGCACCCGGGCATCAAGTTCAAGAGCTGCTGCGCCGAGTGCGAGCTCCAGCGTCTCGATTCGGTCATGCCGGCCGGTCGGCGCAAATCCTACTTCGATCAAAAGCCCTCGCTGCCGTTCCGGGACACGGCGCTCGAGTGCTGAGCCGTGAATCGAGCCGGACGGCGCTGCACCCAGGCCGAAGCCTTGCGCACAGACCGGCCGGTCGAGCGCCGAGAACAGCGCTACCAGGCTGGTCGGCACGAACGGTGCAAGCGGGGCCACTTCGTGCCGACGTCGCCACGAGGTGTTGCAGACCAGCAATTGCGAATCACCGCGCGGCGGCGCAGCAGGATCTTTCTCGCGCTGAGCATCCGCACGATCGGCATTGAAGCGATCGTGAATGTCGCCACCTGCCTGGCCGTGCCGCCGGTCGGTCAGGGCAGCCCAGTCGCCGGCCGGTCTTCCGGCGGCCTGATCGACGCCGGGACCGTGAAAAAAGACGACACAATGCCGACCCTCGCGCTGGTGCCGCGAAACGGCTTCAAGTGCCCGATTCGCGGCCGCCGAGCCCGGCGGGCTTCGAACCAGGGCCAGGAAACCCGCGTCGGCTTCGGTCATGTTCCGGGAATCATTGTTGGCATCTCGACTGGGCTCTGATTGACCGGCCATTGCGACGCCGAAATCAGCCGCGAACGATGAACCTGTCCGGCGCATTCCGGTCTATTACAAGGACAGCGTTTCGGCCACGATGTTTCGGCGTCCGGGGATCGAATCCATCGACGTCGTGGAATCGGATAATCCGGAGGTAAAGTGCATCGCACATTCATTTGGCGTTCGGTCAGAAGAATGATTGGGAAGAATATCGGATTGGGGGGAGAATATCGGGATGGGCGAGCCACTCGGACGCCACCACCATCGAAACCAAGCCTTGACCGGCTTCCTGGCCGCTTGATCCGAGACTTCCGCCGTACACCGTACAATACAGGACAGGAATAAAAACTTGGAGCCCAGATCACATGATTCGCTTATGCACGTCGACCAGGCGCCCGACATGAGCTTCAGCCGCAGCCATGAGCGGCTTGCGAAGCGGAGGTTCTTGCGGGATCTCCCGGCGCGAATGCTGGCGCTGGCCCTGGCCTGCTCCATTGCCTGGCAGCCCATGCTCGCCATGGCCCAGGAAGCCATACAGCTGCCGGATCTCGGCAGCACCGGCGAGGTCTTGCCGCCCGACGAGGCGCGCACTTTTCCAAACGAATTCAAAAACTACCTGCGTTCCCAGGACTTGCTGGTCGACGACCCGGTCGTAGAATCCTACTTCACGCAAATGGGCTACCGCCTGGTCATGCACAGTGACGGACGCGACCGGCGCTTTACCTTTCATGTCCTCAAGGTTCCGGGGATCAATGCATTTGCCGCTCCGGCCGGCGTCGTCGCCCTGAATGCCGGGCTGGTGCTGGCCGCCGACTCGGCCGACGAAGTTGCCGGCGTGGTCGCCCATGAAATATCGCATGTCACGCAAAACCACCTCCTGCGCGGCATGGAAGAGGCCCAGCGCGTGTCGCTGCCGGTCATGCTCGCAACACTGGGACTGGTTCTGGCCGGCAGCATGGCCGGCATGGACGGCGATACGGCCCAGGGCATCCTGTCGACCGGCATGGGTCTGTCCCAACAAGCCCAGATCAACTACACCCGGCAAAACGAGGCCGAGGCCGACCGGATCGGCATCCAGCTGATGGCCCGGGCCGGCTACAGCCCGGTGGGCATGGCAGACTTTTTCGAAACCCTCAATCGCTGGTCTCGATCCCAGGGCTCCGGGCCGCCGGAGTATTTGCGCACGCACCCGCTGACGATCAGCCGGGTCGCAGAGGCGCGCGATCGGGCCGAAAAAATCAAGCACGAAAAACGCGAAGCCGACCTGCAATTCGACTTCGTGCAGGCACGCTTGCGGGTCACAATGTCACAGCACCACGATCATGCGATTGCGTATTTCGAACAGCAACTGCAAAACCAGCCGCGCAACCCAGCCGCGTTGCGATACGGCCTGGCGCTGGCGTTGATCAATGCCCGGCAGACCGACCGGGCCGACGACGAAGTCAAGTGGCTGCTCGCGCGCGAGCCCGACAACCAGCTTTTCCGCTTGCTGCGGGCGGATCTTTTGATAGCCGACGGCAATATCGATGGGGCGCTGGCCGAATTCGAACGTCTCTATGAGAATTACGGTCAAAGCGGTTTGATCGCGCTGTCGTATGCAGATGCACTGCTGCATAGCGGAAACACCGAGCGAGCGGCCAAGGCGGCCGAAATCTTGCGTGTTCAGATGCGGCGCGACCCGGACAATACCAAAATCACCGAACTGCTGGCGCACGCCGCCGACCGGGCCGGCGACGAGATCCGCGCCGCCGAGGCGGTTGCCGCAAACTATTATCAACGCGGCGGTCTGCCCCAGGCCATCGAACAGCTCGAACGCGTGTTGCGACGAAACGACCTGGACTATTACGATCGGGCACGCATCTCGTCAAAACTCGACCGAATGCGCGTCGAACGCCTTCGCAGCACACGACAACAACAGTAACCCGGCCGATCGCGCAATGCCTGCGACAGGGCCGTCGACGGATCAAGGTTTCATGAATCCGAAAACAGACTGTCATGAATCAGTCACACGCAAGCTGATAATGGAAATCAGGACAATGTGCGGCGGACCCCATGAAACCAAGAATACTGGTCGTCGACGATGAGGCGCCGATACGCAACATGCTGGCGTTCAGCCTCGATCGTGCCGACATGGCTGTAGAAGTGGCCAGCGACGGCGACCAGGCACTTCAGCGCCTGGCCGAAGCCGGTCCGGCGCCAGATTTGATCGTGCTCGACTGGATGATGCCGGGCCTGGACGGGCTGCAGCTGACGCGCACGCTGCGCAGCACGCCGGACCTGAAGAATATCCCGATCATCATGCTGACCGCCCGCGGCCGCGAAACCGACCGAACCACCGGCCTTGATTCCGGCGCCGACGATTATATGGTCAAGCCGTTCTCGACCCGCGAATTGATCTCGCGCGTACGCGCCGTTCTGCGGCGCACGCTGTTTGACCGCAACGATGGATGCGCATCGATGCTGGAGGTCGGAGAACTGTCGCTGGATCTGCAGTCGCGCCGGGCCCTGGCTGGCGGTCGGGCACTCAGCATGGGTCCCACGGAGTTTCGTCTGCTCAGGCTTTTTATGACGTTTCCGGGCCGGGCCTGGAGCCGCGGACAGTTGCTGTCCGAGATCTGGGGCAATGATCGCGCGGTCGAGGAACGCACCATCGACGTGCACATCAGGCGCTTGCGCAAGGCCCTTGAATGCAGCGGTCATGAGCAATACGTACAGACCGTTCGCGGCCACGGCTATCGATTTTCCGACGTTGTTTGAATGACCTCGACCGACTCTGCCAACGCCGCCGCTTCGGCTGACGAAACAGCATCCGGCCCTGCCGATCAGGTCCACCAGGCCGCGGCCGAACTGGCCGCTCCACCCTACGAAAACCTGGAAGACCCTTCGCTGTACCTGAATCGCGAACTGAGCCTGTTGTGCTTTACCCGCCGGGTGCTGGAACTGGCCCGCGACCCGGCCGTGCCGCTGCTGGAGCGGGTGCGTTTTTTGTGTATTTCATGCACCAATCTCGACGAATTCTTCGAGGTGCGTGTGGCTTCCATCCGCCAGCGCATGCAGCATGGCGCCACTCACTCCGGGCCGGAGGGCATGACCCCCAGGGCCACGCTGTCGGCCATCCAGGAAGCCGCCAGCGAACTGGTCCTTGAACAATACAGGGTGCTCAATCAGGAACTCACGCCAGCCCTGGAAAGCGAGCAGATCCGAATCCTCAAGCGCTCGCAGTGGAACCGGCGCCAGCAGCGCTGGCTGCATCGGCACTTCCAGCGCGAACTGATGCCGGTGCTCAGCCCGCTGGGACTGGATCCGGCTCACCCGTTTCCGCGGATTCTCAACAAGTCGCTGAATTTCGCGGTGGAACTCGACGGCACGGACGCTTTCGGCCGCGACCCCGGCCTGGCCCTGGTGCGCGCGCCGCGTTCCCTGCCGCGCCTGATCCGGATCCCGAAAAGCTACTCCCGGGGCGACAACGATTTCGTGTTCCTGTCGTCGATCCTGCACGCTTTCATTCACGAGCTTTTCCCGGGGATGCGGGTTCGCGGCTGCTACCAGTTCCGGGTCACCCGAAATTCCGAGCTGTTCGTCGACGAAGAGGAGATCGAGGATCTGGCGCGCGCGCTCGAAGGCGAGTTGCTGGAACGCGGTTTCGCCCAGGCCGTGCGCCTGGAGCTGGCCGATAACTGTCCGGACCACGTCGCCAAGCTGCTGATCTCCAAGTTTGGGCTCGACGATCAGGACGTGTACCGCTGCGACGGCCCGGTCAACCTCAACCGCATGATCGCCCTATGCGATCAGGCCGACCGACCCGATCTTCAATACCCGCCGTTTCAACCCAACGTACCGGCCGAACTGACGACCGGAAACAACCTGTTCGCGGCCATCCGGCGCAAGGATTTCCTGCTCCACCACCCCTTCGACAGTTTTACCCCAACGGTCGATTTATTGCGCCAGGCGGTCGCCGACCCTGAAGTGCTGGCGATCAAGCAGACGCTGTACCGAACCGGTGCCGACTCGGCCATGGTCAGCCTGCTGATCGATGCCGCGCGCGCCGGCAAGGACGTCACGGTCGTCGTCGAGCTGCGCGCCCGCTTCGACGAGGAAGCCAACATCACGCTGGCCACGCGGCTGCAGGAAGCCGGCGTCCAGGTCGTCTACGGCGTGGTCGGCCACAAGACCCACGCCAAGATGATGCTGATCGTACGCCGCGAAAGACGACGCATTCGGCGGTACCTGCACCTGGGCACCGGCAACTACCACCAGGAAACGGCAAAAGGCTATACCGACTTCGCACTGCTGACCAGCAACCCGCAATTCGGCGAAGACGTCCATGCGCTGTTTTTGCAGCTCTCCGGGCTCGGCCGCGCGGCCGACCTGAAGGAACTGGTGCAGTCTCCGTTCGACCTGCACGATTTCCTGCTCGGCCGCATCGAGCGCGAAATCGAGCATGCGCGGGCCGGCAATGCCTGCGGCATCGACGCCAAGATGAACTCGCTGACCGAGCCCAGAGTGATTCGCGCGCTGTATCGCGCCTCGCGCGCCGGCGTGCCGGTGCGCCTGGTGGTCCGCGGAACCTGCTGCCTGCGGCCCGGCGTCGTCGGGCTGTCCGAGACGATCGAGGTGCGGTCGATCGTCGGGCGCTTTCTCGAGCACTCGCGCGTCTATCGATTCAGTAACGCCGGAGAGACCGAAATCTGGGCCGCCAGCGCCGACTGGATGGAGCGCAATCTGTTTCAGCGCGTCGAAACCGCTTTCCCGATTCATCATCCACAGCTGGCCGCGCGCATGGTCGAGGAATGTTTCGAACTGGCATTCCTGGACAATCGCCAGGCCTGGCTGCTGCAGGCCGACGGCAGCTATCGGCATGCACGGCCCGAGCCGGGCGAGGCCGATCGAAGCACCCAGGAATACCTGATGCAGCGCGCCGGCGCGTAGGCTCGCCATATCGGTGCGTTCTGCTGCTTGCAGCGCCGTGGCGAAGCCGACCCCGCATCCGGGCCTGTCAGCGCCTGGCAACCAGGCAGGTGGTGAACAAGGCGGACCAGGCACTCAAACATCCGGCAGGCGAGACCTGTTGACCTGACCCGGCAGCTTGCCAGCGTTTATCATCCAGTCTGAATCCCGCCCCACCGAGGCTCAAACTGCCTGCTATGCCGCACCGGAATCTTTACGCCGCCGTCGATCTGGGAAGCAACAGCTTCCATATGCTGGTCGCGCGCCGCGAGCACGGCGAACTGCGGATCATCGACCAGATCAGGGAAATGGTCAGGATTGCCGGGGGGCTGGATGCGCGCGGTCACCTGCAGGCCGAAACCCGGCAACGCGCCCAGGCATGCCTGGGACGTTTTGGCCAACGCCTGGCCGAAATCCCCAACTCGCAAATCCGTGCGGTCGGGACCCAGACCTTTCGACGCATGCACAAGCCGCAACAATTTTTGCTGCTGGCAGAATCCGCGCTGGGCTGCCCAATCGACATCATCAGCGGTCGCGAAGAGGCGCGACTGGTCTGGCTGGGCGTCAACCAGGGCACCGCCTTCAACGAAATCCGGCGCGTGGTCATCGATATCGGCGGTGGATCGACCGAAATCGTCGCCGGTACCGATCTCGACCCGGAATTGACCGAAAGCATCCAGTTCGGCTGCGTCAGCGTGACCCGGGCCGCCTTCGGCAAGGGCCGCATTACCCGGCGGCGCTGGAAGCGTCTGAGCGACGAAATCGCCACCGAGCTCCAGGCCCTGTCGCCGCAAATCCAGGCAAGCCGATGGCAGCATGCAATCGGCTCTTCGGGCACGATCCGCGCGGTTCAGAAAATCATCGCCGAGCAATCCGGCGCGTCGCCGGGCTTCATCTCGATCTCGGACGTAGGCCATTTACAGGAACAGCTGATCGAGATCGGACACGTCGACAAGGTCGACTGGGCCGGCCTTTCCGGATCGCGCCAGCCCGTCATCGCCGGTGGCGTGCTGGTCCTGCAGGCCTGCATGAAGGCTTTCGGAATCAAACAGATCGAAGTCAGTCCGTTTGCCTTGAGAGAAGGGCTTTTATATGACCTGGTGGGTCGCCTGGAGCATCGCGACCCGCGCGAGAAAACCGTCAGCGCGATGGCCGAGCGCTTCGAGACCGATCGGGCCCAGGCCGATCGGGTACGCGATTTTGCAATCTGCGCGCTCGACCAGGTTTCGCAAGGCTTCGGCCTTCAGACAATTCACCGGGATATGCTCGACTGGGCCTGCCAACTGCATGAAATCGGACTGGCCATCGCCCACAGCCACTACCAGGTTCACAGCGCCTATATTGCCGAGCATTCCGACATGGCCGGATTTTCGCGCCAGGAACAGCAATTCATCGCGCTGCTGCTGCGCTATCAGCGTCGGAAACTTCCCGATGATGCCTTGCAAACGCTGCCCCCGCGCCTTCAGGCCGGCGCCCGCCCGCTACTTGCCATGATCCGGCTGGCGATTGCGCTGGCGCGCTCACGAACCGATGCCGACCTGCCCGACTTTGCCCTGCAGTCCAGAAATTCCAGGCAACTGGCCCTGCAGCTGCCACCAGGCTGGTTAAAGGCCCACCCCTTGTCGGCGCGCAGCCTCGAGCTGGAAAAACGCCAATGGGCCCGGATCGACTTGAATCTGACGATCGAGGTGCTCGACCACCCCCACCCGGTGTCGGCGGAGTCCGAGCCGTCGGTCCAATGATGGATTTGGCCGACCGAATCCGTCTGCGCGCCTCGGCTGCGCACGAAACCAGGCGTTTCTTTTCGCGCCGCGGCGTAGTGGAAGTTCAGACAGCGGTCATTGTCCAGGCCGGCGTCACCGACGTGCATATCGAAAGCATCGAGTTGGCCGATGGACGATTTCTTCGAAGCTCACCGGAATATGCACACAAAAAGCTTCTGGCAGCCGGTGCCGGGGATATTTACGAGCTCGGCCCGGTATTCCGGGCCGGCGAATGCGGCCGGCTGCACAAGCCGGAGTTTTTGCTGCTCGAATGGTATCGGCTGGGCTGGGGCTGGTCGCAACTGGCCGACGAGGCGCTGGCGCTGGTACGCCTGCTGACGCCCGGACAGCATTGGCAAACCCGGTATGTCGCCTGGCAGGACCTGGTCGCCGAAGTTCTGCCCTTCGATGCGCTCGAAGCACCGTTCGAGGAATTATCCAGCGCACTCGACGATGCGCCGCAAGGTCTGGAGCGGCCGGAACTGCTCGACTGGCTGTTTGCCAGCCGCGTTCAGCCGCGCCTGCCCGACCATCAACTCACCGTGGTCTTCGACTACCCGGCCTGCCACGCCGCGCTGGCACGCCTGAAACCCGGAAATCCAAAATGGGCTGAACGTTTTGAACTCTTTGCCGGGTCTATCGAGTTGGCCAATGGCTACCGTGAACTCACCGATGCAGACGAACAACGGCGCCGATTCGAATTGGACCAGCAGCGTCGCACAGCCCTGGGACGGCGGCCCATGCCAATCGATGACGAACTGCTGCGGGCACTTGCGCGGCTGCCCGAATGCGCCGGCGTCGCGATGGGCTTCGATCGGCTGTTGATGCTGATTGCCGGCGCCGAATCGATCTCCAATAGCGGTATCGAATGATAATATATTAGAATATCGGTAATCTCTTGATCCATCAAAACATGCGAGCGACGAGTCCGAAAAGTTTTTAAACATAAATTATCGGTGAATACATGAAAAACGAGCTCATGAAACTTTCCGTCGGCCACAAAATTGTGATTTTGATCGGCGTTTGCATCGTCAGCACATCGGCTTTCGCGCAAGACAAACCGATATGGCGGGTCGCCTGGGCCAACGACGAAATCGTGGGCTCCGACAATCAGTTCACCAACGGGGCATTCCTTCAAAAATCCTCGATCCTGGCCGATTCTCTGGAACAGGCCGGCGGCACACCGGCTTTCGGGAAAGGCCTCGCATCGCTGGTGCTGCCGAAGCGAGCGGGCCTGTTTTATCGCGAAACCTGGACGGTCGGTCAAAATCTGCAAACCCCCGACAGAATCAGCGAGCGCGACATCATCCTCACCGACGTGCCCTATGTCAGCATGCTCGGCTGGACCAACTCGCATATTGCCTTCAACGACCAGGAACTGACCGGCTTCCAGACCCTGCTCGGCTGGGTCGGCGACCTGACACTGGGCGAGGAAACGCAAAGCCTGGCCCACGATATCACCGGCGCCACGGACCCCAAGGGCTGGGATAACCAACTCGACAACGAGCCATTGCTGAACCTCTATGTGATGCGCAAGGCCAAGTTCTACAACAACGACTGGATGGATGCGGCCTGGAACCTCGATGCAGCGCTGGGCAACTTTTTCACCCTCGGCCAGGCTGCCCTGGAATTCCGTTTCGGCAATCGGCCCGCCGGTTTCGCCCCGGTCGGCACGCCGATCGGCCGCAGTATGGACTACAACGCGCGCATTCTGGACCCCGGCGTTGGCTATTTTTATACTTCCGCGATTGTCCGCGGCACCGGCTTGCTGTTCGCGCTTCCGCGCGACGGCAACCTGTTGCGAGACGGCAACGACTGGACCGACGACGAACAGCTCGACACGAAAAACCTGCTCGGCCAACTGATACTGGGCCTGCATTATGAAACATTGAACTGGGGCGCTCACTTGAACGTGTTTCTTGCCACCGATTCGGCGGAAGCCAACAACGGCTCCAACCTGGAGGATCCGAGCAACAACTTCGCGATCCTGTCCGTGGAGTGGACTTTTTAGCCGGCATTTGCCACAGGCCGATCTGACACGATGCCTGAAAAAAAGGCGCCTGAAAGGCGCCTTGAAGGGTTCTGAAAAATCAGAACAACCCGAATCAAACTGCACTTGCCAGTCAGCCGATCCCGGTGCAAATGACCTTAAAGCAAAAATACTGCAATTTGATGTCAACTCGCAACCAACCAGCCAACCAGCCAACCAGCCAACCAGCCAACCAGCCAACCAGCCAACCA
>JAVVET010000010.1:0-62268 GCA_032251235.1 Wenzhouxiangellaceae bacterium | reverse complement strand
TTTATGCCGAGGTGGCGGAATTGGTAGACGCGCTGGCTTCAGGTGCCAGTGTCCATTAGGACGTGGAGGTTCGAGTCCTCTCCTCGGCACCAGTATTTGCAGGACGATCAAAGCAACACGACCATGGCCAATTGCTTTAGCAATTGCAATCCCCCGCGATCAGGTCCGAGAACGATTTGAAATCGTTTTCGCAGACAGCTGCCTGACAGCGGATGGAGCGAACAAGCGATCTGCATCACCCGACAGATTGCCGTTTAGAACAGGTTCATAGCCGAGGTGGCGGAATTGGTAGACGCGCCAGGTTTAGGTCCTGGTGGGGCATCCCGTGGAGGTTCGAGTCCTCTCCTCGGCACCAACTCGATCTTTGCGCTGCCTGCGCCGTCAACCGGCACCTCGACCCACGCCGGCTTCAGCGCCTAGCTGCACCCACATTTTTTGTCAGGCAGCCCCGTCAAAACGCGTTGATTCCCGTCAGTTCGCGCCCGACGACCAGCTGATGAATCGTCTCTGTACCCTCGTATGTGATCACCGACTCCAGGTTGAGCATGTGGCGAATCGGAACGTATTCCAGCGTAATCCCGGCCCCGCCCAACACGTCACGGCATTCGCGCGCGATGTCCAGAGCCATTCGCACGTTGTTCCATTTGGCAAGGCTGACCTGGGTCGGATGCATCTTCCCCGCGTCCTTGAGTCTTCCCAGGCGCAGCGCCATCATCTGGGCCAGCGTGATTCTTCGCGACATGTCGGCCAGCTTGAGCTGAACCGCCTGGTTGGCCGAAAGCGGGCGCTTGAACAATTCCCGTTCAGCTGCATATCGAAGCGTTTCCTCGAGGCAGGCGATGGCCGCGCCAATCGGCCCCCAGGTGATTCCGTAGCGGGCCTGGTTCAGACACGACAGCGGACCTTTCAGCCCCGAGACGTTCGGCAAGCGGTTGCTGTCGGGGATTCGAACGTTGTCGAAAAAAAGTTCCGAGGTCACCGAAGCCCGCAGCGACATCTTGGCCTTGACGTCGCGGGCCTCGAATCCAGTGGCATCGGTTTCGACGATAAAGCCCTGGATTCCATCGTCGGTTCGCGCCCACACGATCGCGATTTGTGCCAGCGTACCGTTGGTAATCCACATTTTGGCGCCATTGAGAATCCAGTCGTCGCCATCGCGGCGCGCGTGGGTTTTCATGTTCGACGGGTCCGAACCACCGTGCGGCTCGGTCAAACCGAAGCAGCCGATCACCTCGCCTTTGGCCATCGGCGCCAGCCAGCGCTCGCGCTGGGATTCCGACCCGAACGCGTGAATCGGATACATGCACAACGACGACTGCACCGACACGAAGCTGCGGAGGCCGGAATCACAGCGCTCCAGTTCCTGGCAAATCAGCCCGTAGCTGACCGAGTTGAGTCCAGCGCAACCGTAGCCTTCCAGGCTGGAACCGAGCAATCCCAGTTCGGCAATTTCCGGGATGAGTTCGGTCGGGAACCGGCCCTGATCGAAGCAGTCCGCCATCAGCGGAAGCGCCTTTTGGTCGACGAACCGGGCCACCGATTCACGAATCATGCGTTCCTCGTCAGACAGTTCGTCGGCGATTTGATAGAGATCGAGCGGATTGAGTTTATGCATCGGATATTAAAGACCTGGAAAAATTCGGGGCAATTCCCGGTTCCGGCTCGATCGGCGTAATCGAGCGAATCGCCGGGTTCGTGAATCAGGTTCAATTGTACATAGCGCAGCTTCATGTCGCGCCAACAGGTCGTTATAATACCCCGATGACCCGATCTGGACTTCCTTGTATGAGTTACCGTTTGCTCGCCGTGCTGGTGTTCCTGACCCTGCCCACGCTGTCGGTCGCCGACGGCGATCCGGAAAAAGGCAAGGTGCTGGCCTATACCTGTACCGGCTGTCACGGCATCCCCTTTTATAACAACGTTTATCCGACCTACAGCGTTCCGAAGCTGGGCGGGCAAAACCAGCAGTATCTGGTTTCGGCGCTCAAGGCTTACCAGTCGGGAGAACGCCAGCATCCTACGATGCAGGCCCAGGCCGCAACTTTATCCGAACAGGACATTCTGGATATCACCGCCTACTTCGTCAGCTTTGCAGGAAATGATTCATGATTCGATGGTACTTTTTTACGGCTTCACTGGCCATTCTGGCCTTTTCTACGCAAGCATCCGCTGCAGGGGATTACAGGCGCGGTCTGGAGAAGTCCCAGGTCTGTCAGTCCTGCCATGGTAGACAGGGCAACGAATCGCTTCAGGAAAGCTATCCAATTCTTGCCGGGCAGCACGAAGACTATCTGGTCCATGCCTTGAAAAGCTACCGGAACGGAACGAGGGACAACGCTGTAATGGCCGGTTTCGCCAGTGGGCTCAGCGACCAGGATATTGCCGATCTGGCGGCCTGGTTCTCCCGTAACGAAGGCCTTGTCGATCTCAAGATCGACTAATCCGGCTTTGCCGGAGCAAAGCGACGGATCATCGGCCGACGTTCATCACTCGAAGTACGGCTTGTCTCCTTTGGAGTGATCCGTGGCATCCACGACGTTCCGGATTTCCGGCAACTGCTCGCGCAACTGGGTTTCGATCCCCTGTTTGAGCGTGACGTCCACCATGCCGCAACCGTGACAGCCACCACCGAATTGAAGCACGATATCGCGATCCTCGGTAATCTCGACCAGCGAGACGTGGCCGCCATGGCTGGCGACCATCGGATTGATCCTTGATTCGAGTACCCACGCGACCCGCTCGTGCAGCGGCGCGTCATCCCCGGGCGAATGGCCTTTCAGGCCTGGCGCCCGAATCGTCAGTTCGCCACCGGTTTCGTTCGATTCGAAATCGATGATGGCGCCATCGAGCGCCTGCATGCTGTGCGGCGTCACAAACAGTATAAAATCGCCACAGTCGACCGCCTCGTCTTCGGCTTTTTCATCGCCCGGCGGACAGTAATTCAACGCCACATCGGCCGACGGCGTGCCTGGATTCGAGGTCGCCAGGCGCAGACCGGTGCCCGTAGCCTGTTCATTCAAAAGACGCGAAAAATACTCTCTGGCCGAAGGTGTGACTGTCAGCATATCCTGCCCACCGCAAGTTTGGATTCAATTACAAGTATATCGCACTGAATCAGTCCTGTTTCAATCGCGAGACCAGCCACGGCAGCGAAAAATCAAGCCTCCAGTCCATGCCGCTGTGATTTCCATCGAATTCCTCGTAATGGTGGTCGACCGCCGCTTCGCTCAAGCGCTTGTGAAGCTCCCGCGTACCGTAATGGATAAAGTACTGATCGCGATTGCCGGCATCGATCCAGAGGCCGCGCAAGGCTGCCAGCGCTTCGATCTGCAGTGGTCGATATTCGACCGGGTCGAAGGTCTTCCAGCGCCGCCAGACTTCAGGACGCAGGCGCGCGGTTTCGAGGTCGAACGGCAGTTCAAGGTCGAGCGGCGCACCGGGACTTGGCGAATAGCTGGCCGCAAGGCACAACACCATGAGCGTATGGAACGCTCGTCCCGACGGCTTGCGTGCGCTCCAGAACGACTGCACGAACTTGTCCAGTTTGCCGTCGTGAAGCGCCAGTTCATCGCAGCAGGCCGGAAAATCGCGCAAGTAGACGCGATCAAAGCCGCAATCGCCGGCATGACTGGCGACGCCTGCAAACACGCCCGGAAAACGGCTTGCCAGGTGCAGCGCGCCGAATCCACCGGACGATTTTCCGAAAACGCCCCGCCCTGCCGATTCGGCAATCGTACGGTAGCGACGGTCGACTTCGGGCAGTAATTCATCAACCAGGTGGCTGGCATATCGGCCCAGTGCCGGCGAATCGACGAATTGATTGCCGCCCAGCGAGGTGTAGCTGTCAGGCATCACGCAAACCACCGGCGCAAGTTTGCCGGCGTCGATCAGACGATCCAGCCGCTGTGGCAGGTTCTCACCATGATTTCGCCAGGCGATCTGCGCCTGGCCCGAACTGGTATACGCGGCCAGCGACCAGAGGACCGGGTACCGGCGGCTGCTGTCGACATCGTAATTCGGCGGAAGATAGATCGAAATGCTCCGCTCGAACGGGTCGTTCAACGGATTTTCGGCCTGCAGGATAGCGGAACGAAAGCTGAAGATTTCCACTCGTCCGCGCTGCTCGGGGCCTGCAGGCCGGAGCAGCGGATTGATCCGGGCATTGGTCAAAATACCGGAATCCATCGCCTGGCCATCAGTTCAGCGGCACGACTTTGCGCTGGTTCGGCGGCACGCGGTCCATTTCAGGCACCAGCTGCATCAGGATCTTGCGCAGGCCGCTCGAATCGTACTGCCTGACCGCAGCCTCGGAGGCCTTCAGCAAGGTTTCCAGGTTGGCAATCGAGCGATGCCCATTGCGCGCAAGCAATATCTTCTGATGGCCGGTCTTGGCGTAGGACTCATGCGCATGAAACAACTCTTCATAGAGTTTTTCTCCCGGCCGCAAACCGGTATACACGATCTCGATATCCTTGCCCGGCTCCTTGCCGGCCAGGCGGATGAGCTGTTCGGCCAGGTAGCTGATGCGTACCGGTTCCCCCATGTCGAGCACAAAGACCTCGCCGCCCTCGCCGAGTACCGCGGCCTGCATGATCAGCTGCCCTGCTTCGGCAATGGTCATGAAATATCGCGAAATTTCCGGATGGGTCACCGTCACCGGCCCGCCCTTTCGAATTTGCTCGTTGAACAACGGCACCACGGATCCTGTGGAGTTGAGGACGTTGCCGAAGCGCACCGTGATGAAGCGGGTTTCGGATTTCGAGTTCACTTGCTGGCAATACAACTCGGCAATGCGCTTGGTTGCGCCCATCACATTGCACGGGTTGACTGCCTTGTCGGTCGAGATCAGCACGAGCGTCTTGACCTGGTGGCGCGTCGCGGCATCGGCCATTCGCACAGTCCCCAGGACATTGTTGCGGAAAGCTTCTCGCACCTGGTTTTGCAGCATCGGCAGATGCTTGTATGCCGCGGCGTGGAAAATGACCTCCGGCTTGTGCCTGGCGATCACATTCTCGACCGTGGCCGAATCGCATACGTCGCCCAGAACCGAATCCATGACCAGGTCGCAGAATTCGTTACGAAGCTGGTAGTCGATTCGGTAAAGGTTATATTCCGAGCGGTCGAGAATCACCAGGCCGGCCGGATCCAGTCTCGCGATTTGCCGGCACAACTCGGCGCCGATCGAGCCGCCGCCGCCGGTAACCAGAACCCGCTTGCCGGCCAGTCCCGAACGGATGGCATTCCAATCCAGAGAAACCGGTTCGCGACCCAGTAAATCATCAATCGCGACTGGCTTGAGTTCGCCAAAACGGGTGATGCTCGCCCCAAGCTCCTTGAGCGTGGGCAGGGTCTTGAATTCCACCCCGGAGCGCTCGCACAATTGAACGATCCGCTGCATTTGGCTATTGGTGGCCGACGGGATTGCGATGACCACGAGGTCGATTGCGGCTTCGCGCGTGATTCTCGGCAGACGCGCGATGCTGCCAAGCACCGGAATGCCATCAACTTCGGAATTTCTCAGGCGCTCGTCGTCATCCAGAAAACCAACCAGTTCGAAATCGCCCCGTCGACGCAGTTCCGTAACCAGCAGTCGGCCCGATCGGCCGGCGCCCAGAATCAGTGTACGCTGGCTGGTGCGGCGCCAGCGAACTTCGGTGCGCATGTCCTTGAAGATTCGGAAAGCCAGTCGTGGCAGGCCCAGCGAGACGAGCAACAGCACCGGGTACAGCCAAAGCAGCGGCGCCACGACATTGGCCTCGGCCTCCATGATCAGCAGTACGATGCCGACCGCGATGGCACCCAGTAGCGAGACGCGCAAAAGATTCCCAAGGTCGGGAAGGCTCGCGAAGCGCCACAAGCCGCGATAGAGGCCGATCCGCCAGTAGACGAAGGCCTGCATCGCAAGCAACAGGCTGCCTTCGAGCAGCATTGAAAACGCATCTGGCGATTGGGCAAGAAACAGGGTCTGGGCAAGCCAGCGCGCGATCAACCAGGCCAGTGTGGCAACGATCAGATCGTGAATAATGACCAGCACCCTGGCATTCTGGTATCGAGGGATACGTTTCAGGGGGTGCACTTTCATCCGCTCTCATGCTCCTTCGTCTCGACAAATCGAGTCAGGCGCCAGACGCCAACTTGCGCGATTACAAGAACCATTGCAACCAGAATATCGGTCCAGGCTTGCCAGATTATCAGCGCAACTCCCGGCAAAACAAGCAGGCTGTTGATGGCGATCAAACCCAGCAGAACCCGCTGGTGACTCCAGCCGGACCGGATCAAACACTGATAGGCGTGGTCGCGATGCGGATTATACCACTGCTGCCGCCGGCCAAGCCTCCATAACAGCGTGGCCGTGGCATCGACTACGAACGGCGAGACGATGATAAAGGACAGCCACACCGAAACCGATTCGGTGAGCGTGCCGGCCAGTGCCAAAAAACCAAGGATCCAGCCCAGCAGCAGCGAGCCGGCGTCGCCAAGAAAGACCAGTGCCCTAGGCCAATTCCAGACCAGGAAGCCGGCGCACGCCGAAACGCATAGCACGGCCAGCCAGCCCAGCTCGTTTTCACCAGCATAAAAAAATGCTGCGGCAAACAGGGCGCTGCTGAAAATTGCCTGGGTCGCAGCCAGGCCATCGGAGCCATCCATGAAATTGAACAGGTTCATCATCCATACCAGGGCCACGATTGCCATCGGCGTCCAGAGCCATACAAGCGAGACCGACGTGCCGGCGACGCCGATGGCATCGACCGGACCGACGCAAAGCACTGTCACCACAGCCAACAGGGCCTGGAACGGCAAGCGCCAGCGAACCGGCAGCGGCCGATGATCATCCACGAATCCCATCGCTGCGGTCACCACAACGCCGATCAAAAAAGCGGCTAGCAGCGGGCTCGACAGTTGCAGGAAAGGCCATGCCAGCAATAGCGTCATGGCAATGGCCAGGCCGCCGCCGCGCGCAACCGGACGATCATGGCTGCGCCGTTCGCCCGGCTGGTCGATCAAGCCTGCGTGCAGGGAATAGCGCCGAACCAGCATGGTCAACGCCACGGTTGCCGGAAATGCCAGCACGACGATCAGCCAATTTGAAAACATTATTCGCCCAGAACGCCCTGAATGGGTCGGGTGCTTTCCCATTCACGGCAGCTGGGACACTGCCAGTGCCAGGTCTGACCGCTGAAGCCACAATGCTGGCATCTGAATCGCGCCTGGTCGTGGAGTAGCCGCGACATCAATTGGCGCAGAACCCGGGGATCGATCTTGTCGAGACCGTGGCCGTGATCGTGCATCAGTTCAAGCAGGTGGTGCAGGTCGCGGACGCTGGGACGCTGCTGCAACTGGTTGAGCAGGTAGCCGATGGCCTGGCCAGGATCCGTGCGCGCCCGCAGCGTCGCAAAGGTTCGCACCGGCGCCGTGGTCGAGGCGCGGCCAGCCAGTTCCTTGAGCCACTGCAACAGGGCTTCGCGCGTACCGGATTCCTCGAAACAACGCTTGAGTGTGTCGACGACCAGTACGGCGATGTCGGGATCGATCTCACATGCGTCCTGGCAGGCTTTCGCGGCTTCGGCCCAGTTGCGTTCTGAAATCAGCAGTTCGGACTCGATCAACAATACCCGCACGCATTCGGCTTGATACGAGCGGGCATGTGCGAGATTCTCGCGACAAGTCACCAAATCAGCTTTGGACTGGGCCCGGGCTGCAAGCTCGCAGTAAAACTGGGCGATCAGCGCCGAGCAATCCGTGTCGGCGATGTCGCCGAGTGTCCGAGCCTGCGCGATCGCACGTTGCCAGTCCTTTTCCTGCTGATAGATCGACAGCAGACTGCGAATGGCGGCCTCGCACCGCGGATCACTTTCGGCCAGATCGGAAAAAAGCTTTTCGGCTCGATCGAGCAGGCCGGCGCGCATATAGTCTTCACCAAGCTCGAGCAGCGCCTGTGTTCGGTGCTGTTCGCCCAGGTTGGAGCGCGTCATGATGTGGCGATGAAAGCCGATTGCCTTGTCCACCTCTCCGCGCCTGCGAAAAAGATTGCCCAGCGCCAGGTGCGTTTCGACGGTTTCCTGGTTGATCTCGGCGAGTTCCAGGAAAACTTCGATAGCCTTGTCTGGCTGCTCGTTGAGCAGGTAGTTCAGGCCGCGGAAATAGTTGGAGGAAATCGAATCCTGTTGGCGCTTTTCACCGCGCTGGTAGTAATGCGCAGCGGCACGCCAGCCAGACCAGGCCGCGAGCGGCAGCAAGGCCAGCAACAGCCATACGTATTCAGGCATCCGGTAAGCCGGCGTCTGCGTCCTTGTTTGGCAGGGAAACACGCGGCTTGTAGTTGCGGGCCATACCGGTCAACACGATGCCGATCGACAATCCAATCAGCAGGCCAATTGCCAGCGCACAGGCCACGATCGCGCCCAACGATGCGCTGAACTGGTAAACCGCGATGTCGACTGTGGTTTCGGTGGGGTTGAGTGCACCAAGAATCAGGCCGAGTGCGGCGCCCGATACAAGCAAAAAAACGAGCAGCCAGCGCCACATGGCATCAGCTTCCCGCGTGTCCATTGACCCGTCCGCGCAATTCCTTGCCGGGCTTGAAATGCGGGACATACTTGCCTGGGAGCGCGACCGATTCACCGGTCTTTGGGTTGCGCCCAATCCGGGGCGGGCGGAAGTGCAGCGAAAAACTGCCGAAGCCCCTGATTTCAATACGTTCTCCGCCGGCCAGCGCCGTACTCATTTGTTCCAGCATCGAGCGTACCGCCAGATCGACATCGGTCTGGCTTAAATGATCCTGCTCTGCAGCAAGCTTTTCAATGAGTTCGGATTTGGTCATGTTGCGACTCCGGTGAACGAAAGACGGGCCGAATCCGGCCCGTCTCTTAACTGGTCGATCAATCCTTCCCGAGTTGCTCTCGCAGCAGTTCACCGAGCGTGGTGCTGCCAGCCTTGGGCTGTTGGTACTGGTCCACGGCTTCGGTCAACTCATCATCGTCCTTGGCTCGAATCGACAGCGTCAGGTTGCGTGTCTTTCGGTCCAGCGCCACGAACTTCGCTTCGACATCGTCGCCAACACTGAAGATCTTGGTGGCGTCCTCGACTCGCTCCTTGGCCATGTCATTGGCCTTGAGATAGCCATCGACTCCGTCGGCCAGTTCGACCACGGCGCCCTTGGCATCGATTTCACGAACCTTGCCGTGAACGATCGAACCGCGCGGGTGCTCGGCCATGAAGGTTGCAAACGGATCCTGATCCATCTGCTTGATGCCCAGCGAAATGCGCTCGCGTTCCGGGTCGACTGCCAATACCACGGCCTCGATTTCCTCGCCCTTGCGGAAATTGCGAATGGCCTCTTCTCCCGGGATCGCCCAAGAAATGTCGGACAGGTGAACCAGGCCATCGATATCGCCTTCGAGGCCAATGAAAATGCCAAAGTCGGTGATCGACTTGATCGTGCCAGAAACCTTGTCGCCCTTGTTGTGCAATGCGGCAAAGGCTTCCCACGGGTTCGGACGAACCTGCTTCATGCCCATCGAAATGCGGCGGCGCTCGGCGTCGACATCCAGCACCATCACCTCGACTTCCTCGCCGATGTGCACAACCTTGTTCGGGTTGACGTTCTTGTTGGTCCAGTCCATTTCCGAAACGTGGACCAGGCCTTCGACACCGTCCTCGATTTCGACAAAGCAGCCGTAATCGGTGATGTTGGTGACACGGCCAAACAGGCGCGAGCCCGGCGGATAACGCCGATCGATGTTGTCCCACGGATCCTCGCCAAGCTGCTTGAGGCCCAGCGAAACGCGCATCCGTTCGCGATCGAAGCGCAGCACGCGAACTTCGAGTTCGTCGCCGACTTCAACCACTTCGGAGGGGTGGCGGACCCGCTTCCAGGACATGTCGGTAATGTGCAGCAGGCCGTCGATGCCGCCCAAGTCCAAAAATGCGCCGTAGTCGGTGAGGTTCTTGACCACACCCTTGATGACCGCACCTTCCTCGAGGCGATCGATCAGGTCCTCGCGTTCGGCGGCGAATTCGTGTTCAACGACCGCGCGACGTGAGACCACCAGGTTGTTGCGGCGGCGATCGAGCTTGATGATCTTGAATTCCAGGTCCTTGCCTTCGAGATAGGAAGGGTCCCGAACCGGCCGAACGTCAACCAGCGAACCGGGCAGGAACGCCCGAATGCCGTCGACACTGACGGTAAAACCACCCTTGACCTTGCCGGTGATCTGGCCAACCACGTTGTCTTCCGATTCACAAGCCGCTTCAAGCGTGTCCCAGACCCGCGAGCGCTTGGCTTTTTCGCGTGACAGGCGAGTTTCGCCGAAACCGTCTTCGACGGCATCCAGCGCGACTTCAACATCGTCTCCCACTTCAACTTCGAGTTCACCGTCCGGCTTGCGGAACTGGTGGATTGGCACAACTCCTTCGGATTTCAGCCCGGCGTTGACAATGACGACGTCATCACGGATTTCCATGACGCGCCCCATGACAATTGCGCCTGGGCGGAGATTGGCTTCGTTGAGGCTTTCTTCGAATAAATCGGCGAAAGATTCAGTCATTGAAACATTCGGTTCCTGCAAGTCCTGGACAGCTGTTGTAGTCAAAAGTTAATCCCGTTGGTTCTCGTCATCTGCATCCTGGATACGGATGCTCGTTAATAAAAAAGCCCCGGCAGGCACGGTTTCTGGTGCATCCGGTGCAACCTGTACTGCTATTTTCGCTCTTTCGAGTTCACATCGACCCCGAATCGCTGCCGGGCAAGTTCGACGATACATTCGACGACCTGATCCAGCGACAAGCATGTCGAATCGACCGCTACGGCGTCACTGGCCGGAACAGTCGGTGCGACAGCGCGTTCGCGGTCCCGACGATCGCGGGCCTGCATGTCTCGAAAAAGACGAGAAAGAATAACATTTTCTCCTTTACCCTTCAACTGCTTATAACGTCTTTTCGCACGTTCTTCGACGCTGGCCTCCAAAAACACCTTCAATTCGGCGTCCGGGAAGACGATCGTGCCCATATCGCGGCCATCGGCGACCAGGCCGGGGGGCTTGCGCTGGCTGCGCTGCAACTCCAGCAGGGCCGAGCGCAAGGCCGGCACCGAGGCTACGCGCGAGGCCATGATGCTGACTTGTTCGCTGCGCAGCCGGTCACCTACGTTGCGCCCGTCAACCTCGATTTCAATGCCGTCTTCGCCGGCACGGAACTCCAGCGGCAATCGGCGACTGAGCTCGATGAGTGCAGCATGATCATCAGCCTCGATGCCACGATCCAGCGCGGCCAGCGCAACCGCACGGTAAACAGCACCCGAATCCAGCACGTGCCAGCCCAGTCGGCGCGCCAGAATGGCCGAAACCGCACCCTTGCCTGCCCCGGAGGGTCCGTCGATGGCCAGTACCGGCACCGAATCGCTCATATCCAGCGGGCCTCGGCGCCCAGCAGATTGAGGTCATCGACAAAACCCGGGTAACTGGTCTGAATCCATTGTGCGCCGTTGATTACGACCGGACCGTTCGCTGCCAGCCCGAGCACCGCCAGGCTCATCGCGATCCGGTGGTCGCCCTCGGCATCGACCTCGCCGCCGTCGACCCGGCCACCGTAGACGACGGCTCCGTCGGCCGTTTCGTCCACACGCACGCCGAGACGCTGAAGCTGTCGGCTCATGACCGCCAGACGGTCGGACTCCTTGACCCGCAATTCGGCCGCGCCGGTGATCGTCGTCACACCGCCGGCAGTGGCCGCCATTGCCATGATCAGCGGGAATTCATCGATCGCCAGCGGCACCCACTGCTCCGGGATCTCGACACCTTTCAGGCCCGAAGGCCCGGTGACGCAGATCGAGGCCACCGGTTCGGCGCCGGCGTTTGCCGTCTGGGCCTGCAGCCGGAGGATGGACGGGCTCGACATTTTTTCCAGCACGCGAAAGAACCCGTTGCGCGTCGGGTTGACGCCGACCTGCATGATTTCGATACTGGAGCCGGGCACCAGTGCTGCGGCTGCGATCATGAACGCTGCAGATGACGGGTCGCCCGGAACGCTGACCCGGCAAGCGGTCAGTCGCTGCGGCCCGTGCAGCATGACGCGTTGATCGCCGCAGTCGATATCGACCCCGAATGCCGGAACGAGACGTTCGGTGTGATCGCGGGATGGGCCGGGCTCGGTAATCGTCGTCGTGCCCTCGGCCTGAAGACCTGCCAGCAAGATGGCCGACTTGACCTGGGCGCTTGCGATGCTTAGTTGGTGGGTTCTGCCCTTGAGCAGCACAGGCCTGACCCGCAAAGGGGCATGGCCGTCGCTGCTATCGATCTGCGCGCCCATTGCCGCCAGCGGCTCGATGATGCGGCGCATGGGTCGGCGTGAAAGTGAAGCATCGCCGATCAATTCCAGCGTAGTCCCGAACAAGTCCGGATGCCCGGCCAGCGCTCCGGTCAACAGGCGCATGCCGGTGCCCGAATTACCCATGTCCAGCGCTCGATCAGGCGCATGCAAGCGGCCGCCCTGGATCTCGACCTGTCCTGCGTCGCGACGAACCCGGGCGCCGAGCGCGGCCATGGCACCGAGTGTGGCCAGCGTATCTTCGGCAACCAGAAACCCTTCGATTCGGGTCGTCCCGGTCGCCAGCCCGCCGAAAATGGCGGCGCGATGTGAAATCGACTTGTCGCCCGGTGGGCGCAGCGTGCCGCGCAACGGGCGGCTGGCGGGTTCGATTCGCAATTTCAATGGATGGGTTCCGGGATGCCGATCTGGCTACGGTAAAAAATCAAAGCAGGTCTGCCAACGCGTCAAGCAGGCGCTGGTTCTGCGCTGGCGTGCCGACGGTAATTCGAAGATATTCGTCGAGCCCATAATTTGCAACCGGGCGCACGATGATGCCGCGCTGCAGCAGCAATTCGTTGAGTTGCGCACCGGGACGATCAAAGCGAGCCAGCACGAAATTGGCTGCCGAGGGCACCACAGTCACGCCCAGCGAGCTCAACCCGGCACCGAGCTGAACCAGCCCGTCGGCGTTCATCTTGCGCGAGCGGTCAATGAAAGCATGATCGCCAAGCGCCGCCCGAGCGGCCAGCAGACCCAGTGAATTAACGTTGAATGCGGGCCGAACGCGATTGAGCAGATCAGCCACGCCCGGGTTCGACAGTGCGTAGCCGACACGCAAACCGGCCAGCCCGTAGGCCTTGGAAAAGGTTCGGGTCACGACCAGGTTCGGAAAACGCGCGAGCCAGGCCGATGCATCGCCGAGTTCGTCGGATTTGGCGTACTCGGTATACGCCTCGTCGATGACGCAAATGACGTGTCCCGGCAATGATGCGAGAAAATCAAGGATGCGGTCCTTGCCAAGCCAGGTGCCGGTCGGATTATTCGGATTGGCCAGGAAAACCATTCGGGTGTCGGCATCGATCCGCTGATAGATGGCGCGCAGGTCATGCCCCAGCGGCATCGGATGGTCCAGCGGCAAGGCCGGCGCCAAGGCCGCAACGGCGCCGACCATCTGAGTGGCGATCGGGTAGACCGCAAAACAATATTCGGAAAAAACCGCATTGACCCCGGGCCCGAGAAAAGCCTGGGCCAGAAATACAAGGACGTCGTTGGAACCGTTGCCCAGCGTGATGCATTCGACCGGCAGGCCATGCTTTTGGGCCAGCGCCTGCTTGAGGTGGAAGCCGTTGGCATCCGGATACAGCCAGACATCGCCGGCACCCTGTCGAATCGCCTCGATTGCTTTCGGGCTCGCGCCCAGCGGGTTCTCGTTCGAAGCCAGCTTGATCGAGTCTGAAACCCCGTATTCGCGCTCCAGTTCATCGATTGGCTTGCCCGGCGTGTAGGGATGAAGCTCACGCACGCCAGCCACGGCCAGTTCAGTGTAATCGAGGCTTTCCATTATCAATCCGCTTCCGCTTTCTGTTCGCGTTCCATCAATACACGCACGCCCCGGGAGGCGCTCCAGCCTTTGAACAGGATGCCATGAACCTGTTCGGAAATCGGCATTTCGACATTCGCCCGCTCGCTGGCCCGCATGACCTCCTCGGCGGCGTGATAGCCCTCCACCACCTGCCCGATCTGCTGCAGCGCCGCGTCGACCGAATCGCCCCGGCCCAGCGCCAGCCCAAAGCGTCTGTTGCGCGATGCGTCGCCGGTGCAGGTCAGCACCAGGTCGCCGAGTCCGGCCAGGCCGGTCAGGGTACGGGGTCGTGCACCCATCGAGGTGCCAAGGCGCATCATTTCAGCCAAACCGCGGGTAATCAGCGCGGCCCGGGTATTGTTGCCGAGCCCCAGGCCATCGGCCATGCCGCAGGCGATGGCCAGAACGTTCTTGACCGCGCCACCCAACTGCGCTCCGACAAGGTCTGCCGTGTAATAGGCTCGAAAATTGCTGCCGTGCAGCAATGCAGCCCAGTCCTGCCCGAAATCGGGATCCGTGGCGGCCACGGTAACCGCGGTCGGCAGGCCGGACGCAACTTCACCGGCAAACGAAGGCCCGGTTATCGAGACCAGCGGAAGCCGGGCGCCAAAGCGGTCACGAACGGTTTCAGATAACAGGCGACCGGTGCCGGGCTCGAAGCCCTTGGTCGCCCAGGCCAGGCCGCCGCAGCGATTCGGATGATCCCCGAGATCGATCAGGAGCGGGTCGAATGCGTGGCTGGGCACGGCCAGCAGAATCTGATCGGCCCCATCGACGGCATGCTCCAGGCTTGCTGTCGGCTCGATCGCCTCGGGCAGGACATGGTCCGGCAGGTAGCGAAGGTTTCGACCGGATTCGCGCATTTCGGCGACGTGCCGCTCATCGCGGGCCCACAGCCGGACCGAGTGATCGAGCCGCGCCAGCTGCATAGCCAGCGCGGTGCCCCAGGATCCGGCTCCGATTACAGCAATTGGCTGCGACATCAGGTCCGTTGCTCCAACGCTTCGAATTATTGCTGCGTCGGCGGTTCGGTCGCGCCGTCGGCCGAGCCTGCTCCGTCCTGCGGGGTTTCGGCCATCCGCTGGGCAAAAATCGCTTCAAAATTGATCGGCTGCAGTGGCGGCGAGAAAAAGCCACCGGCTGAAATCAGCGATCCGATTTGCGCCCGCGCATACGGGTAGAGCACATTCGGACACAGTACGTTGATGACATACGGCAGCTGCTGCTCGCTGAAACCGCTGACCTGGAAGATGCCGCCGTAGTGAACTTCGGCAATGAAGGCGGTTTTTTCGCCCTGCTTGGCCGTAACGGTCACGGTCAACACGATCTCGTAGCGGTCCTCGCCCAGTTGATTGACCCGCTGGGACAGGTTGAGATTCATGTCGGGCTGGCCTTCGGACTGGTCCAGGCCCAAGGCACCCGGGGCCTCGAAAGAGCAATCCTTCAAAAAAACGTGCTGCACGGCCATCTGTGCCTGCCGGCTCTGGGTGTTGTTCGCTACATCCTGCTGTTCTTCAGCCATGTTCATTTCCTGTTGCTTTATAAAAAAAAGAGACCGGCCGGCGCGGAGCTTGCATGACGCACGTATCGAGCCGATCGTTCATTCGGTCGATCGCGGTCCCTGATCGTCAGCCGGCTGCTTGCTGGATGACGGCGCCCCGGTCGATGTTTCCTGTCTTGATGTTGCCTGGCTCGATGGTTCCTGGCTGGTGAGTTCGGGTCTCGAATTTTCTCGGCCGGAACCCTCTTGATTCGTCGACTGTTCGACAGCCTCCGATTCGCGCTTCGAGCCATCCTGGTTCTTTCGGCCCGCAGCGGCCTGCTTGCCGGACTTGCCGGCTTTTTCTCCCTTGCCGCTCCGACCGCGTTTGGACTTGCCGGCCGAATCCTTGCGACCGGCCTTGGCCGCGCTCTTGCCGCGGCTGACCGGCTGCTGGTCGGCAACCCACTGGGCCAGGCCGCCGCGCAATACGTTGACGTCATTAAAACCCATCCTGGTCAGCCGGGTTGCCATTTGTGGCGATATCTGGCCACTTTTGCAATAAACCAGCACCGGGCGCTCGATCGAATTAAGCAATTTCTGATTGCCGGCCTCGATTTGCGTCGGCGGCATATTGACCGCGTTGAGAATGTGTCCTTTCGCAAAATCGGCGCTGTTGGAAACGTCGAGGATCAACGGATCGCGACGATTGATCAGCATGATCGCCTGGTTGGTGTTCAATTCATTCCAGCGACGGAACAGGCGTGCCGACTCGGTTGCGATCAGCGCGGCCAGAACAACCGCGAAGGCGCCGACCAGGATCGGATGGTTTCCAATGAACGTGAGTACTTGTTCCATACCGTATTGAACAATCCGATTCTGCAAAAACGCCCATTATCTCGCATTCCGGCCGGCGCTGCCAGCCATCAGGCACTGTGGGATAATCATTTTTCGAATTAATCACGAGAAACCGCCGATGACCCGACCGACTCCGTTGCTGCTATTGATCCTCGATGGCTGGGGCATCCGCGAAAATGCACCCGACAACGCGATCGGCAATGCCGATACACCCAACTGGGACCGGCTCTGGCAAACCTGTCCGCACAGCCTGCTCGAAACTTCGGGTGAAGCGGTCGGCTTGCCGGCCGGCCAGATGGGCAATTCAGAGGTCGGGCACATGAACATCGGCGCCGGGCGCATCGTCTACCAGGAATTGACCCGAATCAGCCGTGCGATCCGCGACGGCGAATTCGATTCCAACCCGGCCCTGACCGAAACCATCGACGCGGCCGAAAACACCGTGCACATCCTGGGGCTGCTCTCGCCCGGCGGCGTCCACAGCCACGAAGACCACATGCTGGCCACGATCCGCCTGGCCGCAAAACGCCACCATGGCCCGGTCGCCGTTCATGTGTTCACCGACGGCCGCGACACGCCGCCGCGCAGCGCGCAAGCTTCGCTAGAAAAGCTCGCGCGATTCGTCGAAAACCATCCGAATGTCCGGATTGCAACGCTCAGCGGCCGCTACTTTGCGATGGACCGCGACCAGCGCTGGGATCGCATCCGCAAAGCCTGGAACGCCATCGCACTTGCCGATGCGGAAGTTCGTGCCGAAACCGCGATGGATGCGCTCGACGCTGCGTACCGGCGCGGCGAGAACGATGAATTCGTCCAGCCGACCGTCATCAACGGGGGCATACCGTTGAACGATGGCGACAGTGCGATATTGATCAATTTCCGTGCCGATCGCGCGCGCCAGCTCGCGCGCGCGCTGGCTGACCCTGACTTTGAAGGGTTCGACGCGCCCCGGCCGCGCCTGGCTGAATTTGCCACGATGACCCGGTACGAAAGCGACCTGCCGGCCCGGGTGGCCTTTCCACCGAGACGGATGCAGCACCTGCTCGGCGCGCAACTGGCCGATGCCGGACTCCGGCAACTGCGGATTGCCGAAACCGAAAAATTTGCGCATGTCACGTATTTTTTCAACGGCGGCCGCGAACAGCCGTTCGAAGGCGAACAACGCAAGCTGATTCCGTCACCGGATGTGGCAACCTACGATCTGAAACCCGAAATGAGCGCGCCCGAATTGAGCCGGTCGCTTGTGGCCGCGATTCGAAGCGGCGACTACCCGGTCATCATCTGCAACGTCGCCAATCCCGATATGGTCGGTCACAGCGGCAAGTTCGATGCCGCGGTCCAGGCGGTGGAGGCCGTCGACCATTTGCTCGGCGAAGTCACCGGCGCCATTGTCGAGGCCGGCGGCGAGATGCTGGTGACCGCAGATCACGGCAATGTCGAGCAAATGGAGGATCCGGAAACCGGTCAGGCCCACACCGCCCACACTTGCAATCCGGTGCCGCTGGCATACCTGGGGCGCGATGCAAAAATGCTGCCCGGCGGCAGTCTGCGCGACATCGCACCGACCATGTTGTCGCTGCTGGGTCTCGAGATTCCCGACGAGATGAGCGGTCAGCCGCTGGTGCAGCTCCAATCTGCGGCGGCATCCGGACAGAATTGAGCAAGGTGCCGACATGGGTGCCTGGTTGATGCGATGGACGATCGAATGGCGGCCATCGCGCAGCGCGCAACCGGCTGTGCGCAACGCTGCGGCAAGCCGGTCGTTTCCCGGCTTTTATGCGCTTGGTGCCTGCGCGCTGCTAGTCTGGCTGGCAGTGCCGGTGTCGGCGGCCGATCCTGAACAGATCAAGACCCAGCTGAATGAGCTCAAGCAGCAGATTCAGAAAATCAGCGATCGCCTGGGCCTTGAAAGGGAACAGAAGCAAAGCGAACAGGCTGCGCTGGCCACAGCAGAAAAAAACCTGGGCGAGCTGGCGCGCGAATTGCGCACAACACGCTCGGCGCTGGCCCGGACGCGACAGCATGAAGCCGAACTCGAGGATCGCGCTTCGATGCTCGATCTGGCAATTACCGAGCAGCGCGGCCAACTGGCGAACCAGCTGGCTGCGGCCTATCGCCTGGGAAGCCGCTCGCGAATCCGAACCCTGCTGTCGGATGCCGATGCCGGCGATGTCAGCCGCCTGCTGGCGATGCACGGCTATCTGGGCCGCGCCCGAATCGAATCGGTGCAGGTCTTGCAGGATCGCCAAGCGCGGCTCGAAGCCGTTGTCGCCGAACAGCTAGGCGTTCGAAGCCGGCTCGAAGCGCTGGCCGAACGCCAATCGACGGTCCTGGCCGACCAGGACCAGGCCCTGGCGCGGCGCCAGCAGGCGCTGGATGAACTCGAACGCACCATCGCCAGCAGTGAACAACGATTGTCTTCGCTGCACGTTTCGGCGGCTGAACTCGAAGCATTGCTCGAAGAACTGGCCGACGCGCTGGCAGACATCCCGCCCGAAGCCGATATCACGCCCTTTGCGGAACTGCGCGGTGCGCTATCGATGCCGATTCAAGCGCCCGTGACGGCGGGCTTTTCGGACGCACGCAACAACGAGTTGAGCTGGCAGGGCTGGCTGATTTCGGCTTCGGTCGGCGACCCGGTGACAGCCGTCGGTTACGGGCGCATTGCCTACGCCGACTGGTTGCGCGGCTACGGCATGATGGTCATCATCGATCATGGTGATGGCTTCATGACGCTGTATGGCCGGAACCAGAGCCTGCTGGCCGAGGTCGGCGATTGGGTCGGGCCCGGCGAAATCATCGCGCTGGCCGGCAATTCGGGCGGCGGCAGCGAGCCGGGATTGTACTTTCAACTACGCCATAACGGCCGGCCGATCGACCCGGCCAGCTGGATCGCACGCTGACCGGACGCTCGATGCACTGTCGGCCCGGCCCGGGTCAGCCCTGGTAGCCCGGCCATCGGCGAGCCGCGCCGATCACGGGTACACGTAACTGGCCTGCAAGCCCAATGGCAAACCCAGCGCCCAGTAGCCGAGCAGGAACAGCGACCATAAAACCGCCAGCGCCACAGCGTAAGGCAGCATCATCGAAATCAGCGTGCCAATACCGGCGCCCTTGAAATAGCGCTTGCAAAAAACCACGATCAGCGGGAAATAGGGCATCAGCGGTGTGATGATGTTCGACGATGAATCACCGACCCGGTAGGCGGCCTGGGTCAGGCCCGGACCAATGCCCAGCTCCATCAGCATGGGCACGAAAATCGGCGCGATGATCAGCCATTTGGCCGAAGCCGAGCCGACGAACAGGTTGACGAACGCGGTCAATGCGATGATGCCGATCACCGTCACCTGGGCCGGCAGGTTGAAGTCCGACAGCCAGTCGGCGCCGTTGACGGCGATCAGGATGCCGATCTGCGAGTTGCTGAAGGCGGCGATGAACTGCGCTGCGAAAAAAGCCATCACGATGTAATAGCCCATCGATTCCATCGATTTGCTCATGCCGGTCACCAGTTCGCGGTGACCGCTGATGGTGTGGGCGACGTAGCCATAAACGATGCCGGGCAGCAGAAACAACAAGAAGATCAGCGGCACGATCGAGCGCATCAACGGTGCGGCGAACGAGGTGATTTCGCCGGTCCGCGGGTCGCGCAGCGGCGATCCTTCCGGCCACACGGCCAGCACCAGCAGCGCCAGCGCAATCCCGATGCTGGCCAGGGCCCAGTTCAGGCCGCGTCTCTCATTGGGCGCAAGGAGTTCCATTTTCGGCATATCCGACATGTCGCCGTCGACCGGGGTGTCCTTGTTCAGCCGCGGCTCGATCACCCGATCGGTCAGCCACCAGCCCACGAGAATGACCAGCACGCTCGATGCGGCCATGAAATACCAGTTGACCAGCGGGTTGACGAAGATCTGGGGATCCAGAACCCGGGCTGCCTCCTCGGTGATGCCGGCCAGCATGGGGTCGATTGCCGACGGAATGAAATTGGCCGAAAAGCCGCCCGAAACACCGGCGAAGGCGGCCGCAATGCCGGCCAGCGGATGTCGGCCGGCCGCATAAAAGATGACCGCACCCAAGGGAATGACGACCACGTAGCCAGCATCTGCGGCGGTATGCGAAACGATTGCCACCAGGATCAGAACCGGCGTCAACAGCCGCGGCGAGGTAAATCCAAGCATCCTGCGCAATGCCGCGTTGATAAAGCCGGTGTGTTCGGCCACGCCGACCCCGAGCATTGCCACCAGCACGATGCCCAGCGGCGCAAAGCTGGTGAAAACCACGACCATCTGGCTTAAAAAGCGCGACAGCTCTGCGCCCGACAACTGGTTGACGACCTGGATGGGGTCACCCGTTTGAGGGTGCGTGGCGCTGAATTCCACCGACGCCAAAAGCGCCGAAAGGATCCAGACAAGAATCATCAGCATGAAAAAGAGCACGGCCGGATCGGGCAGTTTGTTGCCGACCCGTTCGATCACATTCAGCGCCCGTTCCAGCCAGTTGTGATGGATTTCAGCGGAAAATTCCTTGTTTTCTTTTTGTTGATTCATTGACAGTTCTTTTCCCTGGAATCCTGTTTTTAATCTTTGATACCGCTTGCTGCAGCAGCCCCGCCCGGCCGACTTACGATCTGCGGCCCGGCCCGTCCAGTGGCAATTGCGTGACTTTTTCGCCGGTCTTGCCGTCGCGGACGACGCAACTGCCGCGCTTTTTGACCTTTTCGATGCGAATCACCGACTGCATCGGCAAAATCAACGATTCGGTCTCGGAAAATTCGGCTCGCAAGCGCTCCTCGGTGGGGTCGACCAGCATTTTTGATTCGGTATCGAATACCAGGTCCCGGGCTTCGACAAAACCGTAGAGATGGCTGGAATCGACCTTTTCGGCGAACAGTTCATAGACCTTGCCGTGATTGAAAAATACCAGTTTGTACACGAAACCCCCTTAATCCAGATGCTGCAGGTCGAGTCGGCCCGAGACGGCCCTGAGAGCGATGGCCGCGAGCAGTCCGGCAATAAAACCGGCCACATGGGTCCACCAGGCAACCGCGCCGGTCATCGGCCCGAACACCGTATACAGCAGTTGCAGCGTAAACCACGAACCGATGACCAGCAATGCCGGAATTCGCGCAAACTGCAAAAACAGGCCCAGCGGCAGCCACAAGCCGATCCGGCGCGTGGGGAACAGCCCAAGGTAGGCGCCGATCACCGCTGAAACGCCGCCACTGGCGCCGATGATCGCGCGCTCCAGTTCCGGTACGCGCAATGCCACGAACAAGTTGGCGAAGGCGCCGAGAATTACAAACAGGGCGATGAAGCGAATATGCCCGATTCCGCGCTCCACGGCAATGCCGAAGACCCAAAAATAGGCCAGATTACCGGCCAGGTGCAGCCAGTTCGAATGGACGAACGAGGCGCTGACCAGGTTCAACAGGCCGACGTCATGCCACTGGTTGACCGGAGCCTGAAGCATCACTGCGATCATGGAAGGCTGGAAGCCCCAGAAATCGATCCAGAACTGCCGGGCTTCAGGCGCCAGCGCAGCGTGGCTGAGCAGCATGATCAGCATCAACAGGCTTGTGCCGATGACCATCCAGGGGTGGACCGCGCCGGCGCGACGTGTCGAACTGCGGACCAGAACACTCACTCGATCAAAACCCGATAGTTGCCGAAATCAATGATCGCGCCGGCGCGAACGATCTCGGCCAGCACGACCCCCTCGCCCACCTGGTCTCCTTCCGTGTAGCGCTCGCCATTGATCAGGACAAAGCGGCCGCGGGGGTTCGCCGCGTAAACGTGGACGCTCAGATCAAGCTTGGGGAAGCCTGCACGCTGGGACTGTGGAAGCTCCCACGGCCGGATAAAATTTTCACGGGCCGGCGGCGTTTCCGACGCGCCTTCCCGCGTGCCCTCATCATCGCCGTCATCAAAACTGTCGGACTGCTCGAGTCTTGCCGCCGCCAGGGCCTCCAGCTTGCGTTTTTCGGCCGCATCCAGACCAACTTCAGTATCAGAATCGACATCGGCGGGCTCGGCCACCCGGGGTTCCGGAACCTGTTCTTGTTGAGCCTGCAAATCGGCCCCTTGCGGCTCCAGCTGCTGTCTGGCCACCTCAGCGCCGGTCCCTGGACCTTGAAGCGCCGGCTCGGAACCCGAGCCGGGCTGCTGCATCTGGCGATCCGGTCCTGGCGTTGATTCAATGGACGTCGATTCCAGTGACTCAGCGTCGATGAGCCGGGTTTCGATCGGCCCAGCATCGGCCCGCTCAGGCCGGCCGGCTTCAGGCAACGATGCCTCGACATTCTGCGCGACGCCGACCGCCTGGCTGCCGACGTCGTCATCGCCGGACCTCGGCGATCGGTCGGCGACTGTCGCTGTGTTCGACGAGGATTCGGAGGTCGCCAGCGGCTGTGACGGCCCCAGGCGACTGGCCACGACGACCACGACTGCCACCAGCAGCAGTACCAACGCAAGCAGACCGAAACGCCGGGTTTTGCCGACAGGCTCCGGACGGGCGTTCGACAACGCCGACAACTCCAGCGTCGGGGTCTGGCCCCGGCGTCTTTGAGCGTCGGACTTTCTCAGGGCATCCAGCAACAGTGACATGCAAACCTCAGGGTTGGATCGCGTTCAGCAGCTTGTCGTGCTGGCTGAATGCGCTTAGAAAAAGCCGGGTCACCGGTCCGGCCATGCCATCCTGGGTCAAACCGTGGCGCCCTTGAAAAGCGCGCACCCAGGCCTCGAATTGTGGTCCGTAATTTTGGCTCACGACGCCTTGCCACGGGTCCTGGATATCGTGCGCGGCCAGTTGCTTGAGCGCGGCAATCGTCTCGTTCTCGTCGCCGCGCCGCCAGACCTTGCCGGTATCGGGCCAGATGACGATGAAATCGCCCAGCCAGCGCGGATCGACTTGTGCGATCGGGGCCTCGAAATCCTGCCCGGCATGGCGCATGCGCAGCTGAGTCGGCCCGACTTCCAGCGCCAGCACGTGACCGCCGGCAGGCTCGGTCAAACGAATGATCACCGGCTGGCCCAGACGCCGGATCAGCGACCAGCTGCCGCGCAGCCGATGGCAGGTCAGGATTTCGGACCGGCCGTCGACACAGGCGCCGACCACGTCGCTTTCATCCACCTGCAGCCAAAGTGCCGCAGCTTCGCGCCAGGCCGTCGAGGCGTTCGTGGAGTCGAGCATTTTGCGCCACAGCGGCTGCTGTTCAGCCACCGGTTCGCTCGAGACCGATGTCAACGACCAGATCATGCCGCCCGACACCGCAAGCACGGCCAAAATGGCCAGCCCGGCAAGCGCCGCGGCAAATCCGCGGCTGGATTGCGACTCGTCGCCGACCACGACCTCGGCGGCGGCCTGACGAACCATCGCCGGGCTGACCGCGTCGGCTTCACGCGCGTAACCGGCCATCAATGCGCGATCGGCAATGATGTTGATCAAGCGTGGCACACCACCGGAAACATGGTGCAGCGAGCGCAGCGCCGAGCGCGAGAAAGGGCAGCGCGCGGCACCGGCAATCTGCAACCGGTGGCGCACGTAGTCGGCCGTTTCGGCCGCCGCCAGCGGCGCCAGGTGGTAACGCGCCGTGATTCTCTGGGCCAGCTGGCGCAGCGACGGCCGACTCAGCAATTCGCGCAGCTCGGGCTGTCCCAGCAAGATAATTTGCAGCAGCTTGTCGGTGGCGGTTTCCAGGTTGGTCAGCAGGCGAACCTGCTCCAGCGTCTCGCGGCTCATGTTCTGCGCTTCATCGATGATCAGCACCGCGCGTTCGCCGGCGGCGTGGATCTCGAGCAGGCGCTGGTTCAGCGCCTGCCCCAGCGCCTCGATGCCGGTATCGCCATCGGGCGGTTCGGCTTCCAGTTCGCGGCAAATGGCGCGCAGCAGTTCGCGCGGGTCCAGCATCGGATTGAGAATCAGTGCAATCCGGGTGTGTTCGGGCACCTGCTCCAGCACCAGCCGACACAGCGTGGTTTTGCCGGTACCGACCTCCCCGGTCAGCTGCACGAAACCGCCACTGCCGCCGCGCCCGATGCCGTACAACAGGTGCGCAAGCGCATCCTCGTGGCGCCGGCTCAGAAACACGAATCGCGGGTCCGGCGTAATCGAGAATGGCCGCTCGCTCAGTCCGTAGAATTGTTCGTACACGTCTTGTATTATCCCGCCTGACCCACTAGTCCGACAACACCATCAACGAGGCGTTGCCACCCACCGCTGCGGTATTGACGGTGCGGGTGCGCTCGACGGCAAAACGCTGCAGATAATTCGGGCCGCCGGCCTTTGGACCGGTACCCGACAGGCCTTCGCCGCCAAACGGCTGGACGCCGACGACTGCACCGGTCATGTTGCGGTTGACGTAGGCGTTGCCGGCATGCACGTTCTCGACCACGTGATTCTGGACCCGTTCGATGCGGCTGTGACAGCCCACGGTCAGGCCATAGCCGGTACCGTTGATGGCCTCGATCACCCGGTCGAGCTCGCGCGCGCGATAGCGGATCACGTGCAGCACGGGCCCGAAAACCTCGCCCTCCAGTTCGTCGATCGAGTTGATCTCGTAGGCGCGTGGTGCGAACCAGAAGCCTTCCGGGCGCGAGTCGGGCATCGGCACCTGTGCGATCAGGCGGGCATCACGCTGCATTTTGTTCACGTGTCGATCGAGCATTTCCAGTTGCGCAGCATCGATCACCGGCCCGATATCAACGTCGAGCAGGCCCGGCCAGCCGATCCGCAATTCCTGCATCGCACCATCGAGCATTTTCAGCACGTGGTCGGCGATATCCTGCTGGATATAAAGCACCCGCAGCGCCGAGCAGCGCTGGCCGGCCGACAGGAATGCCGACTGGATCACGTCCTGTACAACCTGCTCGGCCAGCGCCGAGGAATCGACGATCATGGCGTTCTGGCCACCGGTCTCGGCGATCAGCGTCGCCAGCGGCCCGTCCCGCTCGGCCAGCGTGCGGTTGATGATCCGAGCCGTCGACGTCGAACCGGTAAACGCCACGCCGGCGATGCGCGGGTCCTTCGTCAGCGCGGCTCCGACGCGACCATCACCGGGCAACAGCTGGAGCACTTCGCGCGGAACACCGGCTTCGAAAAACAGCTCCACGGCGCGTGCCGCGATCAGCGGGGTCTGCTCGGCCGGCTTGGCGATCACGCTGTTGCCGGCCGCCAGGGCCGCTGCGATCTGGCCGGTAAAAATCGCCAGTGGGAAATTCCACGGGCTGATGCAGACAAACACGCCCTTGCCGTGCAGCGACAGTTCATTGCGCTCGCCGGTCGGGCCATCCAGGCGCTGCGGCTCGGCAAACAGTTCCCGGGCCCTGCAGGCGTAGAAGCGGCAGAAGTCGGCTGCTTCCCGAACCTCGGCGATACCGTCCTTGAGCGACTTGCCGCCTTCGCGCACGCACAGCACCATGAATTCGGCGCGATGCTGTTCGAGCAGATCGGCCAGACGGTCGAGAATTTCGGCCCGAGTCACCGCCGCTGTCGCATCCCAGCCCCGCTGTGCCGCCAGCGCAGCGCCGACTGCGGCGGGCACGCAGGCCTCATCGGCTACTGCGACCCGGCCCACCACATCGCTTTTGTCGGCCGGCGATCGCAGCTCGAATTGCCTGCCGGCAGCCAGGCCATCGGAACCGGCCGGGGCGGCTTCCCATTGTCGGCTGCCGTCGCTGCACATTTGCTCCGAGAGCGCGCTCAGCACGGTCTCGGAGGCAAAATTGATGCCGCTGGAGTTGGCCCGCCGGTTGCCGTACAAGTCTTTCGGCAGCGGGATTCCGGGGTGCTGAAAGGACTCGAAATTCTCGACCAGCTCGACCGGGTCGGAAACGACTTCCTCGGGTGGCAGCTTTTCATCGACGATACGATTGACGAACGAGGTATTGGCGCCGTTTTCGAGCAAGCGGCGGACCAGGTAGGGCAGCAGGTCCTTGTGGTTTCCGACCGGCGCATAGACGCGACAGTGGCCGTTGTATTGACTATTGTCGAGCACTTCTTCGTACAATTCGCGGCCCATGCCGTGCAGGCGCTGGTACTCGAAGTCGCCGCGCTCGCCGGCCAACTGGTTGATCGCGCAGATCGTGTGTGCATTGTGGGTCGCAAACTGCGGGTAAAAGGCGTCGCGCAAGCCCAGCAATTTGCCGGCGCAGGCCAGGTAGGACACGTCGGTATTGGGCTTTCGGGTGAACACCGGGTAGCTGTCGTAGCCTTCGACCTGGGAAATCTTGATCTCGCTATCCCAGTAAGCGCCCTTGACCAGCCGGATCGGAATCCGGTGGCTGCTGCGTCGGGCCAGGTCGGCAAGCCAGTCGATGGCCGGCCAGGCGTGTTTCAGATAGGCCTGCAGGGCCAGCCCGAAGCCATCCCAGCCGGCCAGTTTTTCGTCGTGCAGGACCGCGGCGAACACGTCCAGCGACAACAGCAGGCGGTCGGCCTCTTCGGCATCCACGGTCAGGGCAATGCCGGCCGCGCGCGCGGCGACGGCCAATTCGAGCAAAATCGGCGCCAGGTCGCGCAACACCCGGTCGCGCTGCTCGTGTTCGTAGCGCGGGTGCAACGCCGAAAGCTTGACCGATATGCTCGGGGCATCGAACACATCATTGCCCTTATGGGCCCGGCCCAGCGCTTCGATCGCCCTTTTATAGGAATCTCTGTAGCGGGCAGCATCAGCGGCGGTCAAGGCGGCCTCGCCGAGCATGTCGAAGGAATAGCGATAGCGGCGATTTTCCTTCTTCGTGGCCCGCTCCATGGCCGACTTGATGGTTCGACCCATGACATATTGATGGCCCATGATGCGCATCGCCTGGCGAATCGCCATGCGCACGAATGGCTCGCCCGACTTGTTGGCCAGGCGCGCCAGCGTAGAACTGAAATCCTTGCGCGTCGATTGCCCGACCCGGACCAGGCGGCCGGTCAGCATCAGTCCCCAGGTCGATGCATTGACGAACAGCGAATCGCTTTTACCCAGGTGCGACTCCCAGTTGGCTTCCGAGAGCTTGTCGGAAATCAGCGCCTCGGCGGTTTCGGAATCCGGAATTCGCAACAGGGCCTCGGCCAGGCACATCAGGACCACGCCCTCTTCCGAGGACAGGTCGTATTCGCGCATGAACGCCTCCATCGCACCCTGATTTTCGGTGCGTGCCCGAACTCGCTCGACCAGCGCGATGGCCTGTTCGCCGATGCGAACACGATCGTCACGATCAAGGTCCAGGCTGTTCATCAGCTCGGGCACGTGGTCGGCTTCGGAAACGATCCAGGCCTGGTCCACAGCCAGACGCAGTGAGTCCGCGGGCATTTCAGTGTCGGCGACGAAGATTAAATTGCGGGTCATGCAGGTCTGGCTCCAGATTGCGGGAAATAATGGCGGTTTGATCGCCTGACTGCGAGTGTAACGCAAGCGCGAAAGACGGTGCTTTGTCGCTCGATTGCCGCAGCGACAATCGAGCGGCGCGATTGCTGGTGCGATCACTGCGCCAGGCAACCGGACCAATCGGTCTGGCGGCAATGCCGGCGTGAAGATTGCAGCGCCGCAAAACACAAGCTTCCGCTACAATAGCGACCTTGGGAAATCGTGACCGGACATGATTCGAAGTTCGCGCGAATCAAACGCTGAATCGGCCGATGATCGCGGTGACCGGTCTCAGACCGTCATCGAAATCCTGTCGAACCTGTCGTTGACGCTGGATCGGCTGGCCGGCTTTTTCCTGGTGCTGAGCGCGGTTACGCTGACCGTTGCGGCACTACCCGCACTGATGGGCTATTGGCCGGTCCTGCTGATCGCAGTGATTCACCTGGTCATCGTCGGCTGGTGCTTCCGGCTGGCCTGGCGCGGCAACTGGGTGCGCCAGGAGATCCGGATCGATGCCGACCGGGTTTCGATCCGCTTGCGCACCGTCGACCAGGCCAGCAGCGTGAACTGGCCAACCGGCTGGGTACGCCTGGAGCAGCGCCGGGATCATGGCGAGCCACAGGTTTTTTTGGTCAACAGTGACCAAAAATTTGAAATCGGTCATTTTGTTCCCGCAAGCGAGCGGATCGAGGCGGCCCAATTGATCGTCGAGGCGCTTCAGCCGTATTCGGCCTGGAGCGACAATGAATTTAATGAAATTGTGAGTTCAGGATGAAAAGAACCAACGAAATGATTGTCGGGCTGGCCATGGTCGCCGTCCTCACCGTGATTACCTGGGGTTTGCTCGCGTTCGGGGACAACATGACCCCCGGCGTCACGCCGTTCAGTCGCGATGTCTATCAATTGCACATGATCGTGCTGATCATCGTCGCGGTGATCGGCATTTTGGTGTTTGCCGCAATGTTCACCTCGATTTATCTGCATCGCAAGTCGCAGGGCGCCGAGGCCGCCAAATTCACGCATTCAACCAAGGCCGAAATCACCTGGACCATCATCCCGATCCTCATTCTGATTGCAATGGCAATTCCGGCAACCAGCGTACTGATCGACATGGAAGACACCAGCGGCGCCGACATGAATATCCAGGTCACCGGCTACCAGTGGCTCTGGAAGTACGAATATCTCGAAGACGGGATCGAATTCTATTCAGCGCTGGACCGCGACAGCAACGCCGCGCGTCAGAAGGGCTCGAACATCGACCCGCGTGAAGTCGACAATTACCTGCTCGAAGTCGACAACCGCGTGATCGTGCCGACCGACACGCGAATCCGCTTCCTGTTGACCTCCGGCGACGTCATCCACTCCTGGTGGGTGCCGGACCTGGGCTGGAAGCGCGATGCAATCCCGGGCATGGTCAACGAGGCCTGGACACTGATCGAGGAACCGGGCATCTATCGCGGCCAATGCGCCGAGCTGTGCGGCAAGGACCATGGCTTCATGCCGATCGTCATCGAAGCGGTCGAACCGGCGCAATATCGCGCCTGGGTCGAATCCAGAACCGAAGGCGGCGACGTGGCCTCGACCGAAGCTGCCGATGGCGCCGAATGGTCGCGTGAGCAACTGATGGCACATGGAGAAGACGTCTACCAGGCCCAGTGCGCGGCCTGCCACCAGAGCGATGGCAGCGGCATGCAGCCGGCGTTTCCGGCGATGGCCGGCAATGCTGTCGTCAATGGCGATATTTCAGTCCACATCGACGTTGTGCTGAACGGCCGCACGGGTACCGCGATGGCGGCATTTGCTCAGCGGCTTGATGCGGCCGACATCGCCGCGGCGCTGACTTATACGAGAAACGCCTTCGGCAACCAGTCCGGCGACCTGATCCAGCCGGCCGCGGTCGAGGCGAGGCTCGGTCGCCTGCTCGACACCGGATTGAATGCTGTAACGCAGACCACTTCGGCGCCATAGGTGCCGTTGCCTGGCAGGTAACAGCAGGAAACGCGAGGCCTGCACATCGACGCCAGGCCAATGACTTTTCAACAACCGATCCGACCTGAATACGCGAAACCATCGCAAATTTTCAAGGAATAGCAATGACTGACACCACTGCCCATACCGACGAGCACCACCACGACCGGCCCAGCGGCCTGTCGCGCTGGCTGTTTACGACCAATCACAAGGAAATCGGCACGCTCTACCTTGTGTTCTCGCTGGCGATGTTCATTGTCGGCGGTTCCATGGCGATGATCATTCGGGCCGAACTGTTCTCGCCGGGTCTGCAGCTGGTCAACCCGGAATTCTTCAACCAGATGTCGACCATGCACGCGCTGGTCATGATCTTCGGCGCGGTCATGCCGGCATTCGTGGGCCTGGCCAACTGGATGGTGCCGTTGATGGTCGGCGCACCGGACATGGCACTGCCTCGGATGAACAACTGGTCGTTCTGGATACTGCCGTTCGCGTTCACGATCCTGCTTTCAACGCTGTTCATGCCCAGCGGCGGGCCCGCCTCAGGCTGGACGCTGTACCCGCCGCTGTCGCTACAGGGCGGCAACAGCTTCGCTTTCGTCATTTTTTCCATTCACCTGATGGGCATTTCGTCGATCATGGGTGCGATCAACATCATCGCGACCATTCTCAATATGCGCGCGCCGGGCATGACGCTGCTGCGCATGCCGTTGTTCGTCTGGACCTGGCTGATTACCGCCTTCCTGCTGATCGCGGTCATGCCGGTGCTCGCCGGTGCGGTCACCATGCTGCTCACCGACCGATTCTTCGGCACCAGCTTCTTCAACGCCGCCGGCGGCGGCGATCCGGTGATGTACCAGCATCTGTTCTGGTTCTTTGGCCATCCGGAGGTCTACATCATGATCCTGCCGGCGTTCGGCATCATCTCCGAAATCATCCCGACTTTTTCGCGCAAGCCGCTGTTCGGCTATACGGCGATGGTTTACGCAACCGCGTCGATCGCGTTCCTGTCGTTCATCGTCTGGGCCCACCACATGTTCACCGTCGGCATGCCGCTGGGCGGCTCGCTGTTTTTCATGTATGCGACCATGGTCATCGCCGTACCGACCGGCATCAAGGTCTTCAACTGGGTCTCGACCATGTGGCGCGGTTCTCTGTCTTTCGAAACGCCGATGCTGTTTGCGATCGCGTTCGTCATCCTGTTCACCATCGGTGGTTTCTCCGGCGTCATGCTTGCCATCGTTCCGGCCGATTTCCAGTACCACGATACCTATTTCGTGGTTGCACACTTCCACTACGTACTCGTCACGGGCGCCGTCTTTGCGATCATGGCCGGTGCCTATTACTGGATGCCCAAGTGGACCGGCAACATGTACGACGAAAGGCTGGGCAAGATCCACTTCTGGTGGTCAACCATCTCGGTCAACGTGCTGTTCTTTCCGCAGCACTATCTTGGCCTGGCCGGAATGCCGCGCCGAATTCCGGACTATTCGGTACAGTTTGCAGAGTTCAACATGATCTCGTCGCTCGGCGGCTTTGCCTTCGGCCTGGCGCAATTGTTCTTCGTCTGGATCGTGATCAAGTGCGTACGCGGTGGCGAAAAAGCCACGGCCCGGGTATGGGAAGGCGCGCGCGGCCTGGAGTGGACTGTGCCCTCGCCGGCCCCGCTGCACACATTCGACACCCCGCCGCAGGTCGATGACTCGGTGACGGCTCACCAGGACCAACTGGCCTGAAATCGATGAGCGGCGCGCACAAACCCGATGCACAAAAAAAGCGCCGTGGAATACGTTTGACGGTGGCCGTACTGTTCCTGGCAGCGGCCACCGTTTACGGCTTCTTTATCTTACGCGCCGTTCTCAACGCATAAATAATGGTTGCACTTTTGCGCAATCGAACGATAATTAAAAGACTGCGGTTTCCTGATTTGCGCTGCGGTCGACAAACGATGACTGGGAGTCACAATGGCACAAGGTAGTTATTACGTACCCCACCAGGCCCGATGGCCGATTGTCGGCTCGATCGGCCTGTTCCTGATGGTTACCGGTTTTGCCAACTGGATGAATTCGAGCAGTATCGGGCCATGGATGGCAATTGCCGGTGCCGCGACGATCATAGCAATGATGTTCGGCTGGTTTGCCGAAGTCATCGGCGAATCGGAATCCGGGCTTTACAACAACAAGGTCGAAGCCTCGTTTCGCCAGGGCATGGTCTGGTTCATCTTTTCGGAAGTCATGTTTTTTGCGGCCTTCTTCGGTGCCTTGTTCTATGCCCGGATGTTTGCCATCCCGTGGCTGGGCGGCGAAGGCACCGGCGCCATGACCAACGAACTGCTCTATCCGGGCTACCAGGGAACCTGGCCCACCAATGGGCCGGGCGACGTTGGCGGTGATTTCAGGACGATCCCGGCTTTTGACGTGCCGCTGCTCAATACCCTGATTCTGCTGTCTTCGGGCTGGACCATCACCATGGCCCACTGGGCGCTGAAGAAAATGCAGCGGCGTGCACTGGTTGGCTGGATGCTGGCTACCGCAGCTCTCGGCGCGATCTTTTTGTACTTCCAGGCCGAAGAGTACATTCATGCCTACCAGGATCTCGGCCTGACCCTGGGATCGGGAATTTACGGTTCCACGTTTTTCATGCTGACGGGCTTTCACGGCCTGCACGTCACGGTTGGCACGATCATGCTGCTGGTCATCGCCTTCCGCTGCATGGCGGGGCATTTCAATCCGGATCACCATTTTGGCTTCGAAGCGGTTGCCTGGTATTGGCATTTCGTCGACGTTGTCTGGCTGATCCTGTTCATGTTCGTCTACGTGGTTTGATCGACAAGCGCAGAAGCTGTAACGAAAAGGGCCCCGATCGGGGCCCTTTTCGTTACTGTTATTTCGGTTCCCGAGCGCGGCCAGGGCTGTAACTCCAACATCGCCGCGGGCGTATGGACAGGACTCGGCTTGCTGTCGGCCGGGCTTGAGCTACGCCTGTCTCATCCCAGCTTGTCCAGACTCAGACCTTTTTCGGCGCCAGCATCATGACCATCTGGCGGCCTTCCATGCGCGGGAACTGTTCGATCGTCACTTCGCCGGCCATATCGGCCTCGATGCGCTTGAGCAAATCCCTGCCCAGCTCCTGGTGCGCCATCTCGCGGCCGCGAAAGCGCAGCGTAACCTTGACCTTGTTGCCCTCGTCGATGAATTTGCGCAGGTTGCGCATCTTGACATCGTAGTCATGGGCGTCGGTTCCGGGCCGAAACTTGATTTCCTTGACCTGGATTTGCTTCTGCTTTTTCTTCTGCGTTTGCGCCTTCTTCGATTCCTCGAATCGAAACTTTCCCCAATCCATCACCCGGCAAACCGGTGGATCGGCCTGTGGCGCGATCTCGACCAGATCCATACTGTGTTCCTGAGCCAGCGCGATGGCATCGGCGAGCGGCCGGATGCCGACCTGGTCGCCGTCGGGTCCTACGACCCGCACCCTGGACGCAGTGATGTCTTCATTGCGTCGCGTCTTTTTATCCGTAGCGATGTGAAAGTCTCCTCTTCATTGATAGTTAGTCGCTGATCTCGGTCCGGCCGCGCTGCGCCTCCCACTGACCCAGGCGATCTGCAAATGCCTCGAGTCGCATCGAGCCGAGATCCGAGCCGTCACGCTGACGAACGGCGACGGTTTTTTCGTTTTTCTCGCGATCTCCCACGACCAGCAGAAATGGCACTTTTGCAAGTGTTTGTTCGCGAATCTTAAAGCCGATCTTCTCGTTTCTCAAGTCCGCCTCGGCGCGAAAACCCAACCCGACCAGGCGCCGCGCAACCGAAGCCGCATAGTCGGCCTGGGCATCGGTGATGTTGAGCACCTGTACCTGCACCGGAGCAAGCCAAACCGGCAGGTTGCCGGCATAGTGCTCGATCAGCACGCCGATAAAACGCTCGACCGATCCGAGAATGGCCCGATGCAACATGACCGGAACCTGTTTTTCGCCATGTTCGTCGACGTAGGCGGCATCCAGAAGCCCGGGCATCGAAAAGTCTACCTGCATCGTGCCACATTGCCAGACCCGACCGATGCAGTCGGTCAGCGAAAACTCGATCTTGGGTCCGTAAAATGCACCCTCACCGGGCTGCAAATCATAATCGATGCTCGCCGATTCCAGCGAATTCTTCAGCGCGTCTTCAGCCCGGTCCCAGACCGCGTCGGAACCGACCCGCTTTTCGGGCCGTGTCGAGAGCCTGACCTGGATCTCGTCGAAGCCGAAATCGCGGTAGACGTCGAACACCATTTCGTTGAAGGCCAGCATTTCGTCGCCCATCTGATCGGCCGTGCAGAATATGTGGGCATCATCCTGAACGAAATTACGCACGCGCATGAGCCCGTGCAGCGCGCCGGATGGCTCGTTGCGATGACAGGAGCCGAACTCCGCCATGCGCAGCGGCAAGTCCCTGTAGCTGCGAAGGCCCTGGTTGAAAATCTGAACATGGCAAGGACAGTTCATCGGCTTGATCGCATAGCTGCGGTCCTCCGATGAGGTCACGAACATGTTGTCGGCAAAATTATCCCAATGGCCCGATTTTTGCCACAGGCTCAGGTCCACGACCTGCGGGGTATGAACTTCCTGGTAATCGGCCTTTTCGAGGCGCTCGCGGATGTAGTCCTGGATCAGGCGGTAGATCCGCCAGCCGTGATCGTGCCAGAACACCATGCCAGGCGCCTCGGGCTGGATATGAAACAGGTCCAGTCGGCGGCCAAGCTTGCGATGATCGCGCTTTTCGGCCTCTTCGAGGCGCTTCAGATACGCCTTGAGCTGCTTCTTGTCGCCCCAGGCGGTGCCGTAAATGCGCTGCAGCATTTCATTCGACGAATCGCCACGCCAGTAGGCACCGGCCAGCTTGGTCAGCTTGAAGGCCCCAAGGCTGCCGGTCGAGGGCACGTGCGGGCCCCGACACAAGTCGATGAATTCACCCTGGCGATACAGGGACAAGGTTTGATCGGCCGGGATATCGGCAATGATTTCGGCCTTGTAGTCCTCGCCTTGCTGCCTGAAAAACTCGATCGCCTCGTCGCGCGCCATTTCACTGCGCGAAACCGACAGGTTTTCGCCGACGATTCGCTGCATTTCAGCTTCGATGGCTTCCAGGTCTTCGGGATGAAACGGCTCCTGCCGGGCGAAATCGTAATAAAAGCCGTGTTCGATCGTGGGGCCGATCGTGACTTGTGTTTCCGGGTAAAGCCGCTTGACCGCCTGGGCCATCAGGTGCGCGGTCGAATGCCGGATGATTTCAACGCCCTCCTCGTCGCGCGGCGTGATAATGCGAAGTTTCGCATCTCGCTCGATCATGAAACCGGTATCCACCAACTGGCCATCGACCTGCCCGGCCAATGCGACCTTGGCAAGACCCGGACCAATGGATTCGGCGACGTCGCGGACGGTCACCGGGGCATCAAACGATTTTTGGCTACCGTCGGGAAGCGTTATCTGAGGCATCAAGACACTTTCGATAAAATATTCAGCCATTCGGCATGCACCCACGCGCAATGTCAGCCGCGCCCCAAGGTCCATTGTAAACCTTGGAAGGCCCCGACGGCGCGGGTCTGAATTTGCCGCAGGGCTTGCGACAAGATCAAGGGATTTGGTGGGCGATACTGGATTCGAACCAGTGACCTCTGCCATGTCAAGGCAGCGCTCTAACCAACTGAGCTAATCGCCCAAGAACAAGCGAGCAATTATAGCACCGCTTGAGATTTTCGCAACATCGAAGTTGGACCAAGAACCAGACGGCCGGCGCAAATCCATTTCCTCCGCCCTCGGGGTCTTTCGCCACGCCGGCAATCGCATCGCAGCGGCCTTCATTCAAGCCGGCCGGCCTGAATCTGCTACGTGTGAGCCAGTGCCGGACGCGGCGTCGGCCGGCTCATGGGTGCCCTGCATATCCGGCCGGCGTAGAGTTTCTGCCAATGACCCGCGCGCCGGATTGCCACCCGATCCTTGCAAAAGTCATGCCCGGAATCGACCGGCAGCAGTCGGCAATTTCGCCTGTTGAGGTCTATAATTTCAGCCCATGCCGGATTCGCCGCCAAGCCATTGTCCCGCCTTCGTGCATTTGCGGGTTCACTCGCAATACAGTCTCGAAGATGGCCTGGTCACGCCGGCCGCACTGGTCGCACGCGCCCGCGAGCTGGGCATGCCGGCACTGGCAATCACCGATTGGCACAACCTGTTCGGACTGGTCAAATTCGTCCGCGCCGCGCACAAGCAAGGTATCAAGCCGCTGGTCGGCGCCGACCTTCGGATCGCCAACCCGACCAACGATGCCGATTGTTCGTCGGTCACCCTGATGGTGCAGAACCAGGCCGGCTACCTGAACCTTTGCCGTCTGATTTCGAAAAGCTTTCTGGAGGGCCGCATCAATGGTCAGCCGCGGCTTCGCTCGGAATGGCTCGACGGCAGCAGCGATGGGCTGATCGTTTTGTGCAGCTGGGCCTCCGACGTCGGCCAGGCACTGGCAAACGGCCATTTCGAGGAAGGCCGGCGACGCCTGCAAACCTGGTCGAGTCGTTTCCCCGGTCGCCTGTATATCGAGCTGCAGCGCACCGGCAGACCGGCCGAACGGAACGCCGAAAACGGCCTTCTGGCGCTGGCGGCAGAGCTGGCGATTCCGGTCGTCGCCACCAATGATGCCCGCTTTGCCGAGCCCGGACAGTTCCTGGCCCACGAGGCGCGCGTGTGCATCCACCAGGGCCGATTGCTTGATGACAAGCACCGCTCGCATGAATTCGTCGAACAGCAGTACCTGAAATCGCCGGACCAGATGGCCGAGCGATTCGCCGACCTGCCGGTCGCCCTCGACAACACCGTCGAGCTGGCCAGGCGCCTGAACCTGGACCTGAAGCTGGGCGAATACGTGCTGCCGGCCTTTCCGGTGCCTGACGACGAGGACCCGGACGCCTACCTGCGGCGAAAGACGCTTGAAGGGCTGGAGCGGCGGCTGGAGCGCTACGGCATGGCGCCGGGCTGCACCGAACAGGATTATGCCGAGCGCATCAACACAGAGCTCGAAGTGGTCATTTCGATGGGTTTTGCGGGCTATTTCCTGATCGTCGCCGATTTCATCGCCTGGGCGCGCAACAACGATGTGCCGGTCGGCCCCGGCCGCGGCTCGGGCGCAGGCTCGCTGGTGGCCTGGTGCATCGGCATCACCGACCCCGACCCGCTGCGCTACGACTTGCTGTTCGAACGTTTTCTGAACCCCGAACGCGTGTCGATGCCCGATTTCGATATCGATTTCTGCGTCGAGGGCCGCGACCGGGTCATCGACTACGTGGCAGAGCATTACGGCCGCGACCGGGTCAGCCAGATCATCACCTACGGCACGCTTGCGGCCAAGGCCGCGGTGCGCGACTGTGGCCGGGTGCTTGGCTACAACTACGGCTTTGTCGATTCGATCGCCAAGCTGATCCCGTTGCAGCTCGAAATTACGCTTGAAAAAGCGCTCAAGCAGGAGCCGGAGCTCAAGACCCGCTACGACAGCGAGGACGATACGCGCAGCATTCTCGACATGGCGATGCAGCTCGAAGGCGTGGCCCGCAATGCCGGCAAGCACGCCGGCGGCGTGGTCATCGCACCCGGGCCGCTGACCGATTTCGCGCCGCTGTACACCGACCCGCGCAGCGGCTCGGTGGTGACCCAGTTCGACAAGAACGACGTCGAGGCCGTCGGCCTGGTCAAGTTCGATTTCCTGGGCCTGCGCAACCTGACCATCATCGACTGGGCCCTCAAGTCGGTCAACCGCAAGCGCCGCGAAAACGGCGAGGCCCCGGTCGAACTCGACGGCCTGGCGCTGGATGATGCGGCTACCTTCAAGCTGCTTCAAAAAGCCCATACCACGGCCGTTTTCCAGCTCGAATCCCGCGGCATGAAGGACTTGCTCCGAAAGCTGGTGCCCGACAGCTTCGACGACATCGTCGCCGCGGTCGCGCTGTTCCGCCCCGGTCCGCTGGACGCCGGCATGGTCGACGACTACGTCGAACGAAAGCACGGCCGGGCCGTGGTCAATTACCCGCACCCGCTGACCGAGCCGGTTTTGAAGCCGACCTACGGCGTCATCCTGTACCAGGAACAGGTCATGCAAATCGCGCAGCAGGTCGCCGGCTACACGCTGGGAGGCGCGGACCTGCTGCGTCGCGCCATGGGCAAGAAGGATCGCGATGCGATGGCCGAACAGCGCGCGGTTTTCGTTGATGGGGCCGGCGAAAACGGCATCGGCCGCAACGAGTCCGAGCACCTGTTCGGGCTGATCGAAACCTTTGCCGGCTACGGCTTCAACAAATCGCATTCGGTTGCCTATGCGCTGATCGCCTATCAGACCGCCTGGCTCAAGGCCCATTACCCGGCCGAGTTCATGGCCGCCGTGCTCTCGGCCGACATGGACAAAACCGACAAGGTCGCCAACCTGATCGAGGACTGCCGGGCCATGCAGCTCGAAGTCCGCCCCCCCGACATCAACCGCTCGCGCTATCGCTTCGAGGTCGAAGACCAGGTGATCCGCTACGGGCTTGGTGCCATCAAGGGTGTCGGCGAGGCGGCGATCGAAGGCATCGTCAGCGCCCGCTCGGCGCACGGCCCGTTCAAGACCATGGGCGAGATGCTGCGCCAGGTCGATCTTTCCGGCATGACCCGCAAGACCGTCGAAACGCTGGTCCGGGCCGGCGCCCTCGACAGCTGCAATAGCAATCGCGCGGCCTTGATGCAGATTCTGCCCAACGCCTGGTCGACCGCCGAGCGCCACCAGTCCGACTCGGCGGCCGGCCAGTCCAGCCTGTTTGGCGGCAATGGCAATGATGCGGCCACGCATTTCGATGACTCGGTGCCTGAAGTGGCGCAATGGACGGCCCGCCAGCGCTTGCGCGCCGAACGTGAAACGCTGGGGCTTTATCTCAGCGGCCACCCGATGGACGATTTGATCGATGAAGTTTCGGGCTTTGCGACCTGCCGACTGGGCGATATCGGCAACCGTTTCGACGATGCCGAGCCGCGGCGCGGCCGGCGTGTCGGGGTTCCGATGACACTGGCCGGTCTGATCGTCACCCAGCGCCGCCGACCCGGAAAGGGCGCGTTCGTGTCGATCGACGACGGCAGCGGCCGACTGGAAGTCGCAGTCTTCGATCGGCTGCTGGCCGAATGTGCCGAGATGCTGACCGCCGATGAAGTGATCGTGGCCAGCGGCAAGGTCGAGCCCGATGACTTCAACGGCGGCTTCCGCATGGTGGCCGAACAGGTCATCAGCCTGGACCAGGCGCGTCAGAAATTTGCCAGCCACGTCCAGTTTTCACTCCGTTCGAACGGTGCTCCCGAAGACCTCCAGCAATTGCTGGCCGCCACACTGCGCCCGTATCGTGCCGGCGAAACACCGGTCATCATCGATTATCGCAACGGCACGGCCGAGGCCAGGCTCAAGCTCGGCGCCGGCTGGCGCGTCAAGCCCTGCTCGGAGTTGATGGCCGCACTCGCCGGCGTGGCCGCAATTGAAAATCCGCGCCTGGTCTACGGCTGAGCCGCCTCAGCGCCGCGGCAGTTGAACCCGAAAGCAGCTGCCGGTGGCGGTCGCGAACGCCGAGATCGCGCCGCCATGGCGCTCGACAATCAACCTGGCCATGAACAGGCCAAGCCCCAGATGGGGTGACCGATCGCCACGCATCGAGATACCCACTTCCGCTTGCTGGCCAACCCGGGCCCGAGCATGCGTCCAAAGCTCTGGGACCCCTGCAAGCATGCCGACTGCAGCTTCCAACCCGGCCACACGGCATGCCCCGCGATCGCCACCATTCCCGTGATCGGAACAGCCGGACCGCTGTGCGCGAGAGAACGCCTAAGTCCGTGCCGGCTACCGCCGGACGCGCAACCCGGCAGACAGATTCGACCGACTCGCACATGCCGCAGACTTCTGGTCAGGCACGCAGCTCCGCTTGGTCTGGATCAAAGTTGCATCCAAGCCCAATGCAGTGCCTCGATTTCAGAATTCCAGCGTCCAGCCCAGCCAGATCTGCACATCGTCATCGGTTGCAACCGCATCCTCGCTGCCGCCGTCGGTCTGTTCGTAGGTGATGCCGAGGCTGCCGAACTCGCCAAGGTCCCGACTGGCGCCCAGGCCCCAATGCGCGTAGGAAAGCTCGTTGCCAGCGGCCGGGTTGCCATCTTCGTCGAAGTCGTAATAGCCGGCGAAGGCGGAAAACGAGAACTGTTCGAGTTCGAACGGCAAATCGAGGCCGACGTTGTAATAAAAGTCTCCGGTATCGAATCCCGATGCACCCGAGACCTCGCCCCACAAGGTGTAGGCAACGCCGGCCGACAGCAGACCGTAGCCCAGTCCAAGATAGGTCTCAGCGTAGTCGAGATCGCCACCGCCGGGAAACAGGTAATAAATCACGCCCGCATCCCAGGTCACGCCACTGTTGCCGAACGCGCCGCCGTAGCCGGCATACAGGTCGACCTCGGTATCCTCCTTGCCGCCGAAGTCGACATTCGACAGCCACGTGCCGGCATAAAAGCCCGACTCGTGTGCAAAATCGAACCCACCCTGCACCGCCGCTTCATCGTCGGTCTGGCTCACGCCCCTGAAAAGATAATTGCTCACCACACCGACGTTGCCACTGACTTGCGCCATCGCCGGTCCGGTCCAACTTGCGACGATCATCAACACCGAAACTGCAATCGCAGCGCAACTGCACCGTAAAGCCCTCGTTCCTTGCTCTCTCATGTTCGGGTCCTTTGCCTGACTGACTCGTTGTTGAAATTTCACGATCAGGCCATCACCTGCACGGCAATCGATGGCCTGCACTCACAACAAGCTATTCAGTTTCCGTGCCAAAGTTAAAAAACTATATTTTTCAATAATCTGTAAGTTTTCCATCTTGGCGGAAATCGCACAGCGTGCTGCAACGAAACAGCGCCGCAGTACAAATGCACCATTGCAGTGCGCACCGGAGCTTCATCGGTCAGCGTGAAATCCGGAACTCGGAAAAGATGCGGGGAAGAAAACAAGTCAGCGCTGGCACAACATCGCCGGATCCGACCATGTACCGGAGACAATGCAGCAGGCGCAACACCTCCAAATAGCGCTGCGCGCCGAAATCGTCGACGTGCCTCATCGAGGCTGTGAAATCACCCACTCGATGAATGAACGTCTCTGTCACTGCATCGGGCAGGCAAGGCCGGCCCGTTTCGATAGTGACGATCCGCGGCTTTTACCTGTAATACCAACGGGGCGTTGATTGCCGTCAAAGCAGTCAGGACAAAAGTCCGGAGACAGGCAAAGAGCACCTGACCCGGCCCACAGGCGCGATCGTCACAGGGCATCCGTCCGAGAACAACAAAATCTCCAAGGTCTGCTTGACGCCGCAGGGCATCCACACGGGCCAGCAATCGCCCGATTTCAGTTCGGAAAATCTGCGCCGAAGATCAACCGTCCATTCTGGAAGATTGTGACCCTTTTGCCGCGCGGATCGAAGTCCAGTGCCGGTTCGCTGAACGCAGGCGGATCTCCGAAGCCGATCCAGCCGCTTGTGCCGCGCGAAGTTTCAATGACGTCGAGGACACCGCGATTGACCCCGCCGACGAACAGCCGATAAGCGCCGGACGGGATGTTTTCAACGCTGATCCGAAATACCGCGCGCATCGGGTGTTGTTCATATTTCGCTTCGGCCGTTCCGGCTGGATAAATGCCTGCATTGTCGAGTTCGATACCGATCTCGGCAAAAGCCACGCCCTGTTCCATCCCCGGACCCATTCCGGGCCCCATCCCCGGGCCCATGCCCATGCCTGGCCCTGGCCCCATCCCCATACCGAAACCACCATCGGCTCCGGATTCCGGGAATGCTGAGGAAAACAGCCGCGTCGTTCCGTCCAGGATCTCGATCATTGCGCCTCTCGGGTCGAAGTCGAAAGTCGACGCCCCCGGCGCATCCGGGAAGCGGAATTCGATGTCGCCGCGCGTTTCACCTGAACCGATCCCGCTGACCTCGATCCGGCCGCGTTCGAGACCCATGACAAGTACCGGATAAGTCCCGACCGGAATATTTACAACGCTGATATCGAACTCCATTTGCCCCACGCCTGGGGCCGAAGGGCCGAGCATTTCGAACCGCGCCGTGGCCGAAGCATCCGGGTAAATCCCATCGTTTGCCAGCTCGATTTCCGTTTCAAACCGTCCGTCAGCAGGCCCGTCGAAAGGGGCCGCCCCCGGACCCATGAAATCTCCCTGAGCCGGCGCTGAGGCTGCAAGCACGACCTCGTTGCCGGCGAGCAATTCGATTCTCCGGTCTCGCGGGTCGAAATCGAACAGCATGGTTCCGGGCACGGCCGGCGAACGAAAGCGCAGTCGTCCGGCGTTGCCGTCCTGGTCGGCAAAAACCTCGAGCGTACCGCGGGACTCGCCGCCAACGCGGAGTAAATATTCATCTTCAGGCAGATTTTCGACCGTGACTGTAAAATCGGCTCGACCAGGCCGCATTTTGAACTCTACGTGCCCGCGCGCATTCGGGAATGCGCCTACGGGTGTCAGTGCCATAGTAAATTCCCGCGGCAATCGGTCAGGTCGGAAGTCATCTGAAATGCCCCCACTGCAGGCCACGCCCGGCTGATTACTCAAGCGCCGGATCGGAAATTCACCGGCGCCGACCGTTTCGGTATCGAACTGGATTCGACCTTGCAGACAGTCGGAGAACCGGACCTCCATCGTTCCGACCGGCTGGCCGAATTGCGCTCCGGGAACGTCGGGCTGCATAAACGAGATGCCCTCGAACGCATAAACCGTCGCGCGGATAAGGTCGCGATCGATATCGCCCTGGGCGAACAGCCAGGTCGGCCGGTCACTTTCGTCGTAATGTGACCAATAAACGACGCCGGTCTTCTCACCTGAAGGCAGTTGCGAAATGGCAACGATAACGCCATGGTTCTGTTGCTCGGGCTGGCCCCACCAGCCGCTGAAACTGCCCGTGATCTCCAGCGCACCGGCCGACATGGGAACCGCCACCAACACGATTGCCGGCAGCCAGGCGTTCAAGCTGTTTCGTAAACCCGTCATCGACATGAATTTCATTCCGTATCTCCAAAGCATCTGGGTCGACCGGGCAGCAAAAGGCACCAGAGCATGTCTTGCTGCCTGGATTTAAAATCAGCCTACGCCGGCTTCGGGACCGTAAATTGATTTGACGCAAATATTCGCAAAAGCCGGGCCCATTGGCGTCTGTCAGCCAGCGCTTTTGCGGCACGGACTTTTTTGACATTCCGCACTCTTTGTCCGCCCAGAACGATTCAGAAATGAGGTTCGTCTATGAAGACCCTGAATCAGGCCGCACCCAATGCTTCTTCGACTCGATTTTCGCGTGGCCCACTAGCCCCTGACCGGTGCCCCGGCGCGCCACGGATCGCTCGGCCCAATCACCCGCCCGGCACCTGCCCCCGGCTCACCGGGTCCTTTCCTGAACGCAGCCAGCACGATGGCCAGCAGCCACATCGCGCAGCTGAAGTCGATGATAGTCGCGCCGTAGTAGATGCCGGAGATGCCGACGATGGGCGGCACGATGAGCATGACCGGGACGTAGAGCAGCAGTTGCCGCGTGACCGAAACCATGGTGGCCTTGCCGGGCTGTTCGATGGCCGGCAGCAGACTGAGCGCGGTAAAGACCAGCGGCAGCACCGGCAGCACCAGGATCAGGATGCGGAAGTGGTGCAGGTCCTGGGGCAGGAAGTCAACGCCGGGCAGCATGACCGACAACGTGGTTTCGGGATACAGGCCCATGCCCAGCCAGATCGGCAGCACCATCAGGGTGCCGGCGGCGACAAAGGTCCAGTAGTTGAGCTTGACACGGTCCCATTTGCCGGCACCGTAGTTGATGCCGGCAACCGGCTGAAAAGCGCGCATCAGGCCAAACAGTGGCGTCAGCATGAACAGCAGCACCCGCCACGCCGCACCATAGAACGCGATGTCTTCTTCGGTGCCGATCGCTGACAGCATGTTGAACACGACGATGGCCTGGACCAGGCCCATGGACGAGGAAATCATCGCCGGCACACCAAATTTGGTGATGCGGCCGGCCAGCTCGCGCGGCAGGCCGATGTGGCGGGCATCGACTTCGTAGCTGGCCCGGCCGCGCGCGTAGCGCAGCCAGACCAGTCCACCGCCGAGCAGCGCGCCAAGGTTGGTGGCCCAGGCCGCACCGGCCACGCCCCAGTCGAACACGCCGATGAAGACCGGGGTCAGAATCAGGTTGGCCAGCAGGCCACTGGCCATGTATTTGGCCGCCAGCGACATCTTGCCCTCGCCCCTGAGCAGCATGTTCAGCGTCAGGCCGCCAATCGCGGCGAACCCGCCGATGGCGTGGGCGCGCAGGTAGCCGGCAGCAATCGGGATCAGTTCACCGCGCGCACCCATGCCCCGGACCAGGGGCTCGGTAAACACCGCGCCCAGCAGCGCATACAGGGCCGAGACCACCAGCGCGATGCCCAGGCAGGTCCCGGGCAGCTTGCGCAGCGTGTCCTGGTCGCCTCTGCCAATGGCAATCGACAGCACCACGCCGCCGCCGATGCCGGCCAGCGAACCCAGACCCAGCGTAATCTGGGTGACTGGAAAGGCCAGCGATACGCCCGCCAGGGCCTGCTGGCCAAGCAGCTGACCAATGTAGACGGCGTCCATGACCGAGTTCAGGCCGAACATCAGCATCATGGCCACGGCCGGCACCGCCATGGCGCGCAGCACGCGTAGCGGATGGGCTTCGAGGATCAGGCCGGCGTGTGGGTCGGCTGCGCGTTTTTCTTCAGCCAAGGGGATCGGGTCGCAGGCGTCCGTCGGGCATCGCCCGGCAGCTTGAATGGTACGAGATCACTCGAAAAAACGGTGTTCAAGAAGCCGGATGCGGTGGCGCAGGCGGTCGACTTCGCCGATCAGGTCCAGCACCAGCGGCAGGCTTTCGGTCGTCAATTCGAAGTCTCGCTGCAATCGACGCGCGCGCAGGGCGCGCTGCAATTCACGACTATGGAAGCGCCACTCAGAATGGCGCTGGCCGACTGGATGAACGACGCCCTCTTCGACCCATTCACAAACCACCTCGGAGCGCAACTCCAGGATCGCACACAACTCGTCAAGATCGACTGCCTCGGGCTCGTCCAGGCGCAGCTGTTCGATATCGTTGCCGGCATTGGTCATGACGAAGTCTCCAGATCGGCGCGAGGATCGAATTCAAATGTATCACGCTGTCGTTCGTACAATTCGCGCTGCGGTTCATTTTTTGGCACGGGCGCGACGATTTTCAGCAGCAGGTACTGGTCGCCCGGCGGCTGGCCCGGCAGACCTCGGCCCTTCAGCCTGAGCCGCTGGCCCGATGTGGCGCCGGCCGGTATATTCATCTCGACCCGCCTGCCAAGCGTGGGAACCGCGACGCGCGCGCCAAGTGCGGCTTCCCACGGCGCGATCGGAACGGTCAGGATGACATCACGCCCATCGACCTCGAACAAACGGTGCGGCAACAGGTGGATTTCCATGTACAGGTCGCCCGGCGGCGCGCCTTGTGGCCCCGGCTCACCCTTGCCGGCCAGGCGAATTTGCCGACCTTCGGTCATGCCCGCAGGAATTCGGACATCGAGCGTCCGGCGCGACGGTCGCATCGAGCCGTCGGGGGCGGCTTGCGGCTGGCTCAGGCTGATCCGCCGCGTGCCGCCCGAATAAGCGGTTTCAAGGTCGATGTCGACGCGCGTGCGCAAGTCGCGACCCTTGCGCGGCCGGCGACGTTGCGCACCGCCGAATAAAGTTTCGAAAAAATCGCTGAAACCGCCCGCTTCCGCGCCGCCGAAGCCGCCGGGACCAGCGGTGCCGCCAAAACCGCTCCTTTCAAAGCCACCACCCCAGTCCGGCGGTGGCCGGAACGACTCGCCGCCGCGATAACCGCTGGCCCGCAACTGATCGTACTGCTGGCGTTTTTCGGGATCGCGCAAAACCTCGTAGGCTTCGCCGACTTCCTTGAAGCGCGCCTCGGCATCCGGCTCTTCGCTGACATCGGGATGATACTTGCGCGCCAGTTTTCGATAGGCTCGCTTGATTTCATCGGTATCTGCGCTGGGCTCGACGCCCATGACCTTGTAGTAATCCTTGAATTCCATTGCAGCCCGGCCTGGTTAACTCGTCTTTGATTTGGGGTCGTCGACGGTATTTTTCACGCCTCCGCGCAATCGCTCCCAATATTCCAGGCGCCGGATGACGTCGCGCTCGAAGCCACGCGGCGCCGGACGATAGTAGTTCTCTCGCGGCAGACCTTCCGGAAAGCAATTCTGCCCCGAGAACGCATCGGCCCGATCGTGCTCGTAAACATAGTCGCGGCCGTAACCCAGGTCTTTCATCATGGCCGTTGGCGCATTCAGGATATTGGGTGGCGGCGGCAGCGACCCGGCGCGGGCGGCCGCGGCTCGCGCGCGCCTTTCGGCGGCATACAATGCATTCGATTTCGGCGCCGTGGCCAGGTAGACGACGGCCTGGACGATGGCCAGGTCACCTTCCGGGCTGCCGAGCTGGGCGTAGGCATCGCGCGCGGCGAGGGCCTGGATCAGCGCGTTCGGGTCGGCCAGGCCCACGTCCTCGCTGGCAAATCGAACCAGGCGGCGGATGATGTACTTGACGTCTTCGCCACCGGCGAACATGCGCGCCAGCCAGTACAGCGACGCGTCCGCGTCGGACGCACGCATCGACTTGTGCAGCGCCGAGATCAGGTTGTAGTGGGCCTCGCCGGCGCGATCGTGGGTGACCGCCCGATGCTGGGTCAGGCGCATCAATGCCTTCGGATCAAGTGGCTGGCCCGGGTCGGCCAGCTCGACGATAGCCTCGATGGTGTTGATCAGGTATCGGCCGTCGCCGTCGGCCAGCGTCACCAGCATGGCCCGGGCCTCCTCGGTCAGCGACAAGGTCCGGCCGATGTGCCGCTCGGCGCGAACAATCAGGCGTTCGAGCGCCTCGGTCGACAGGCGCTGGAGCACAAGAACCTTGAGCCGCGACAGCAGGGCGCCGTTGAGCTCGAACGACGGGTTTTCGGTGGTGGCGCCGACCAGCACGACGGTACCGTCTTCGACGTAAGGCAAAAAGCTGTCCTGTTGCGAGCGGTTGAAGCGATGGATCTCATCGACGAACAACAGCGTGCCCTGACCTTGCTCGCGGCGCTCACGGGCCCGGGCAAATATCTTCTTCAGATCGGCCACACCGGAGAAGATGGCCGAGATCTGTTCAAAATGCAGATCGCCGATGCCGGCCAAGAGGCGCGCCAGCGTGGTCTTTCCCGACCCCGGCGGACCCCAGAACACCAGTGGCAACACCCGCTTGGCTTCGACCATTCGGCGCAGCGGGCCATCCGGGCCAAGCAGGTGATCCTGACCGACGACGTCGTCGAAGGACGCGGGCCGAAGCTTGTCTGCCAGCGGGTGCGGGGCGGGTTCCTTGCCGCTCATGGCGTCATCACCCAGGCCCCGGTGAGCACATCCAAAGGCAAGCGCTCAAATGCGGGCATTCAAAGCGTGCGTGTCGGCCGGCCCGAGTCCAGCATGCCGGCCAGTTCCGAGGCAATCCGGTCTTGCGCCTGCTCGCCTTCGCGGGTTTCGAGAAACTGCACGCCGACGCCGCTGTTCGACTTTGGCTGGGTCGCACCGTGCGGCGTCAGCCATGCCACGCGCCCGGGGATGGCCATGCGCTCCTCGTCCATCAGCGTCAACAGCACCAGCACCTCGTCACCGAGCCGAAACCGCTTGCTGGTTGGAATGAAAAGCCCGCCGCCCATCAAAAACGGCATGTAACAGCGATACAGTTCCTGTTTATCGTCGATGCTGCAGGAGAGAATGCCTTTCTGGGCCATGCCGTCGCCTCGTCAAATCATTGGGTTGATCCGCTTTACGGGGGCAAAGCGGCTTGTAAAAGTGTACCGGAAATTCAGCTTCCGGTATTTCAAATTCCGATCCGCTGCCAGTCCATCAGCCAGCGGCGCATCAGCCAGTCCTGCCGGACCGGTCGGGCCGCCAGCCGCCGGCCTTCCAGGGCCTGTTTCCAGCAGCGCTGCAAAATGTCGCTTGCATTCGGCCCGAGCCGATCGTCGGGCAGCCCCAGGCAGGACGGCTGGCCGGTCAACAGCTGGCCCAGCCAGGCCTGGCTGAAGCGCGCCAGCCAGCCCCAGGTCTGGTCGGGCGTTTGCTGCCATTGTTCAATCAACTCCATCTCGTCGACGCGGCCGCCGATCATGGCCGCAAGCGCATCACGAATTGCCAGCGCCTGTTCCAGGCCTGCGCCGGACAGCCACCGGTCGGCCAGTAGCGGTGCGCCGTCGGCCAGGTCCAGCGCCAGTTCGCATTGCTGCGGGCTCCGATCGCCATGCGCGTCGGCCAGCCATTCAAGCGCCGCCGCGCGATCGGGTACCGGCACGTAGCGGCGCTGGCAACGGCTGACGACGGTGACCGGCAGCCGGTCCTCGCGGTCGGTGACCAGCAGCAGCCAGACCTCTCCGGCCGGCTCTTCGAGGGTTTTCAGCAAGGCGTTGGCCGCGTTATTGTTGAGCTTGTCGGCGGGCGTGATCAGGCCCACGCGCCGGCTTCCGATCGACGGGGTCAGTGAAATCGATGCGATGAAATCGCGCACCTGGTCGATCAGGATCTCGGTCTTGTCTTCCAGCACACCGAGGCGGAAAAAATCCGGATGCGTGCCGGTCGTGAGCAGTCGGCAGGAATCACAACGCCGGCATGGATTGCCATCGGCAGGCTGCCGGCAAAGCAGGCGCGCTGCCAGCCAGTCGGCCAGGTCGCGCTTGCCCACGCCGACCGAACCCAGCAACATCGGCGCGTGCCCCAAATGGCCCGTCTCGATCGCCCGATTCAGCGCCAGACGCTCAGGTGTCAGCCACGGATAGCTCATTCCAGACGCTCGGCCAGCGTGTCGCGCAGCGTGGCGGCAACATCGGGCAAGTCCCGGCTGGCGTCGATCACTGCGTAACGCCGGGGGTTTTGAGCGGCCCGGGCAAGGTAGGCCCGGCGAACCCGTTCGAGAAACTCGGCCCGGTCGGCCTCGAAGCGATCGGGTGCAGCTGCGCGTGCCCGGATTCGTTGCAGCCCCAGCTCCACCGGAACGTCCATGACCAACACCAGGTCCGGAACCAGCTCGGGATGAACCATTTGCGCCAGCCGATCGACCGGTTCGTCGCCGAGCCCGCGCCCGGCGCCCTGGTATGCGTAGCTGGCATCGGTGAAGCGATCACAGATCACATCGATGCCTTCTTCCAGCGCCGGCGCGATGACATTGACCACGTTTTCGCGGCGCGCGGCAAACATCAGCAACAGTTCGCTGACCGGGTCCAGCTTGCCGGTCGCCGGATCCAGCAGCAGCGCGCGAATTTTTTCCGCCGTCGGCGTGCCGCCGGGCTCGCGCGTGGTCAGCACGTTTCGGGCCCTGGATTCCAGCCAGTCGCGCACGACCGCCAGCGCGGTCGACTTGCCGGCACCCTCGCCGCCTTCCAGGCAGATCATGCGTCCCTTGATCACGAGTTCAACGCTTCCCCAGGATGTAGCGCGCAACCGCGCGGTTGTGCTCGGCAAGCGTTGCCGAGAAGTGGTGGCTGCCGTCGCCGCGGGCCACGAAATACAGCGCATCGCCGTCGGCCGGGCTGGCGGCGGCGTGAATCGAGGCCTTGCCCGGCAGCGCAATCGGCGTCGGCGGCAGGCCATGCCGGGTGTAGGTGTTCCATGGGTGATCGCTGCGCAAATGCACAAGACGAATGCGGCCGTCGAAATCGTCCGACAGTCCATAGACCACGGTCGGATCGGTTTGCAGGCGCATGCCGAGTTTGAGCCTGCGAACGAACACGCCTGCAACCTGCTCGCGCTCGGCATCGTGCATGGTTTCCATTTCGACCAGCGAGGCCAGTACCAGCAGCTGCTCGGGCGATTCCAGGCCCATGTCCGGGTCGCGCCTGCGCCAGGCCTGGTCCAGTTCGCTGCTCATCGCACGGTAGGAACGAGCCAGCAGATCGAGGTCTCGGTCGCCGCGCAGGAACTGATAGGTTTCGGGCAAAAACCTGCCTTCGGCGAAACAGCCTTCGCAGCCGAGCCTTCGCATCAGCTCCTCGTCGGCGGCATTGCCAAGCGTCTGGACCAAGCGCGAATCCTTGCTGATCTCGCGCCGCAGCCGGGAAAGATTCCAGCCCTCGATAATCGTGAAACGGTGCCGGACGACCTTGCCGGCAGTGAGGTCGTCGATCAGCCGGCGCGGCGAGGTCCCGGCCTCGATGCGGTACTCGCCGGCCTTGATCCGGGGCTGGTGCAGGCGACCCAGCACGCGCCAGTGCCAGCCCGGGCGGGCAAGCTTCAGGCGCTCGAGCGTGGCGGTCACCGGGCCCAGGCCCTGGCCGGGCCGGACCATCACGATCACCGAACCCTCGTCGAACAGCGGCGCCGATTCAAAAGCCCGATACTCGCGCCACGCCAGCGTGCCGGCCACTGCAGCGACGATCGCTAAAAAAAACAATAATATAATAAACTTGCGAATCATTTATGAGACCGATTCTCGACTTGTTCAAACCATTCATGCTGCCACCAGCGCACCCCATCGCCCAGCGCCAGTCGGCGCCCGTCGAGGCAAGCGACCGGACGCAATCCGACCACCGAGTTTATCACCCAGATCGAATCGCTCGGCAATAGCGTTTCGGCCGACAACGGCTGCTCGCTCAGCGCGTCGCCGGCCTGCCGCCGCAGCCAGGCCAGCCCCACCCCGGCGACGGCTGCAGGATGACGGGGCGCAATCAATCGACCGGCGCGCAGAACCACGATATTGCCGGTCAGTGCCTCGACGATCAAGCCGTCCGGGTCCAGCACCAGCGCTTCGGGCACATCGGACTGGCGGCATTCGCGTGCGATCAATACCTGTTCGAGTCGGTTCAGATGCTTGATCGGCCCCAGCGGACCGGGATTCAAGTGGATCTTGCTGGTGATCATGCCGATGCCCTTCTCGCGTTGATGGTGCATGCGTTCAGGAAAATCGCGGCGCATCAGGATACGCGTCGTCGCCGGGGCCTCGGGTGGAAAGTAGGCCTGGCCGCCGCTGCCGCGGGTGATGCTGATGCGCACGACCGAACGCGTGTGCGCGGCGATCAGCGAGGCGCATTCTATCTGCAGCAAGCCCGGGTCCGGCTCTGGGATGCCCAGCACCCGGCAGGCATGGCCCAGGCGTTCCATGTGCAAGGGCCACAGCGCGCTGGCGCCGTGATGAAAGGCGATGGTTTCAAACACGCCGTCGCCGTACAGCAGGCCCCGATCGCCAGGTGCGATCCATCCGTCGGTGCGGCCGTTGACCAGGCAGTCAGGCACGCGACAGGGCCCGAAGCAGGCCGCGGGCCTTGTCTTCGGTCTCGGCAAGCTCGGCATGCGGCTCGGAGTCGGCAACGATACCGGCGCCGGTGCGGAACCACAGCTGATTTCCCGACACCAGCATACTGCGAATAAGGATGTTGAGATCCATGCTGCCGTTGAGACCCAAGTAACCCATGGAGCCAGTGTAGAAACTTCGACCGCTCGATTCCAGCTCGGCAATGATTTGCATGCAGCGAACCTTCGGGCAGCCGGTGATGGTGCCGCCCGGAAAGGCCGCGCGAATCACGTCTGCAGGCGTGACCTCAGCGCGCAGGCGGCCCCGCACATTGGACACGATATGGTGGACATGGGCATAGCTTTCCAGCACCATCAACTCGTCGACTTCGACGCTGCCGGGCCGGCAAACCCGGCCAAGATCATTGCGCTCAAGGTCGATCAGCATGATGTGCTCGGCGCGCTCCTTTGGATGGTCGAGCAGTTCCGATGACAGCGCCCGGTCCTGTTCCGGCGAGGCGCCGCGCGGCCGCGTGCCGGCAATCGGCCGGGCTTCGACCCAGCCATCGCGCGACGAAATCAGGCGCTCGGGCGAGGACGAAACCAGCGTACCTCCGGGCAGGCGAGCCAGGCCGGCAAACGGCGCTGCGTTGCGGTCGGCCAGGCTTTGATAAACGGTGGCCGCATCGATCGGCGAGTCCGCGGTCCCATGCCAGGCACGCGACAGGTTGGTCTGGAACACATCACCGTCGGCGATGTATTGGCGGATCCGCCTGACGCCATCGATAAACCCCGCGCCGTCCTCGGCCGCCAGCCGGGGCTCCAGGTAGGCGGTCGACGCGGCCATCGGCAAGCCATACTCGGCCGCCTCGGCGACAATCACGTGCAACAGCGAATCGCTTTCGGCCACCGCCCAGGCCTCGAGTCTTTCATGGTCAACCAACACGGCGCCATCGCAGCGTTGCGCAAACGCGACTGGAAGATCGTCGCCGGACGGCGGCAGGTTCAGCTTCGGCTCGATTTCTGCAGCAAATTCATAGCCGAGGTAGATGAACCATCCGCCTTCAAACGGCAGCTGTCCGGCCTGTGGCGCCTTGAATCGGTTCCAGTCGGATTCGAGCATGGGCAAAAACGAGCCAATGCCTTCATGGCCAATCTGCAGGGCCGGCGAAGCCGGATTGGTCCGCATCAGGATCGACCATCGCCCGAGGCTGCCGCCGCGGCTGGCGCTGTCTAAAAAAAACGGCCAGCGGGCCGGAGCCCGGCGATGCATGGCCAGCAGATCCGGCCGGGCCGAAAGGCTTCGCCGCAAGCTCACTCGGCCCGGGTGAACAACACCGTGCCGTTGGTGCCTCCAAAGCCAAAGGAATTGGAAATGGCCACCTTGATGGCTTGATCGCGCGCAGTGCCCGGAACCAGGTCGATGTCCCTGCAGGCCTCGTCGGGATTGTCGAGGTTGATCGTCGGTGGCACCACGCCATGATAAAGCGCCAAAATCGTGAAGATCGCCTCGACGCCACCGGCGGCACCCAGCAGGTGACCGGTCATGGACTTGGTCGAGCTGACCATCAATTCCGCCGCATGATCCCCGAACGCCCGCCTCACTGCTGCCAGTTCAGCGCGGTCGCCCAACGCAGTCGAGGTGCCGTGGGCATTGACGTAATCGACATCGGAAGGCTGCAGCCCGGCATCGGCGATTGCAGTGTTCATGCAGCGTGCTGCGCCGTCGCCGTTATCCGGCGGCGAGGTGATGTGATGAGCGTCGCTGCTCATGCCGTAGCCCTTGAGTTCGGCATAGATCCGGGCGCCTCGTTTCCTGGCGTGCTCCAGTTCCTCGAGCACGATGACTCCGGCGCCGTTGCCGAGCACGAAGCCGTCCCGATCGCGATCCCACGGTCGACTGGCCGTCTGCGGAGAATCGTTTCGGGTCGACAGCGCGCGGGCCGCACAAAACCCGCCCATGGCCGTCGGCGTGGTGCCGAATTCAGCCCCGCCGGCCACCATGACATCGGCATCCCCGTAGGCGATCATGCGTGCTGCGTCACCGATGTTGTGGGTTGCCGTGGTGCAGGCCGTGACGATGGAAATGTTCGGACCCTGGTAGCCGTAGCGAATCGAAACCTGCCCGGCAACCATGTTGATGATGCAACCTGGCACAAAAAATGGCGAGATCCGACGCGGACCCGAGTCGATATAGGTCTGGTAGGTATCTTCGATCGTCTTGATGCCGCCAATTCCAGACCCGATCGCCACACCGTAGCGGGTTGGATCGTCCGGGCTTTCCGGCAGCCCGGCATCGGCGATTGCCTGAGCCGCCGCGGCAATTCCGTAGTGAATGAAGACATCGGACTTGCGCGCATCTTTCGGCGACATGTAATCCGACAGATCGAAGTCCTGGACTTCACCGGCGATTTTGCAGCTGAACTTTTCCGGGTCGACTTCCGTCAACGGACCGATTCCGCTTCGGCCGTTGACGATGCTGTCCCAGGCCGAGTCGATTGTGCTGCCGACGGGACTGACACAACCAAGTCCCGTGACCACGATTCGGCGATCACCTTGCATCAGTTGCTTCCCTGTTACGCACCTGTGAAGACCCGCCTACTTGTCGACGGTCGACTTGACGTAATCGATCGCCTGCTGGACGCTGGTGATCTTTTCAGCTTCTTCGTCGGGGATTTCGCATTCAAATTCCTCTTCGAGAGCCATCACCAGTTCGACCGTGTCGAGGGAGTCTGCTCCAAGATCGTCGACGAACGACGCGCTCGGCGTAACTTCTTCTTCCTTGACTCCAAGTTGTTCAACAACGATTTTCTTGACCCGTTCCTCAATGGTGCTCATCAGTCAGTTCCTCTATGGGTTGGAGAAAGCGAGCACATTGTAGGTAACAATTGCCGCCGCTTCCAGTTTACCGGAGAACCGGTTTATGGATAAAACAATATTTAATTAGTTTTTTCTAACAAATTCAAGAAATTATAGCAGTAATCAAGAATTTATGTCATGTACATTCCGCCGTTGACGTGGATCGTTTGTCCGGTCACATAGCCGGCGCCCGGGCTGCACAGCCAGGCCACGGCAGCGGCGACATCTTCGGCCTGGCCGAGACGGCCCAGCGGAATGTTGCCCGACAGCCGTTCGCGCTGCGTCTCGTCCAGCGCACGCGTCATGTCGGTATCGATAAAACCCGGTGCGACGACATTGACAGTGATGTTGCGAGCGGCGATTTCATGAGCCAGCGCGCGTGAAAAGCCGGCCAGCCCGGCCTTGGCTGCCGCATAGTTGGCCTGCCCGGGGTTGCCGCTGTAACCGACCACCGACGAGATGCCGACGATGCGTCCGCAGCGTGCCTTGAGCATGCCCTTGAGGCAGGCCCGGCTCAGTCGCATGGCACCGGTAAGATTCGTTTCAATGACCTCCTGCCAGTCTTCGTCCTTGAGCCGCATCAGCAATTGATCTCGGGTGACCGCGGCATTATTGACCAGAATGGTCGGCGCCTGTGCAAGTTCGTTGATGGACGCGAACAAAGCATCGATCGACGCCGGATCACGCACATCGAGCACCTGGCCACGCCCGGGCCCCAGGCGCTCGGCAATGGCCGACGCGCCCGACTCACTGGTCGCGGTACCGAACACATCGGCGCCAAAGGCCTTCAGGCGCTCGGCAATGGCCTTGCCAATGCCCCGGCTGGCGCCGCTCACGAGCGCAACCTGGCCGTCGAGCCGCAGCGATTGCATGACGGCTTCCAGAGTCGATTCCTGGTTCAATTCCTGGTTCGATTCCTCAGTCATCACGCTTTCCCGTCAAGTTTAATTTCAATCATGGCCAGTCGCAAGGTCGTTCCGTCTCAGTCGCCCCGGACCGCTGCGCGCATCGCATCCGGCGATTCAAGCGCCGTCCACTGCACGGCTTTTTCGATCCGGCGTCCCAGCCCGCTGAGCACGCGCCCGGGACCGCACTCCAGAAATCGATCGATGTTGCGGTCGAGCAGTTCACGAATCGTTTCGGTCCACGGCACCGGCCGGATCAGCTGCTCGACCAGTGCCGCGCGTATTGTATCGGCCTCGGCGCGTTGCCGGGCGTCGACGTTATGCAGCACCGGACAGACCGGCGTCTTGAAATCGATGGCGTCGAGCGCCGCCTGCAACGGTGCAACAGCCGGTGACATCAACGGGCTGTGTGCCGGCACGCTGACCGGCAACAGCATGGCGCGTCGGGCGCCTGCCTGGCGGCAATATTCAACCGCAAGCTCGACCGCGCCGGACTGACCGGCAATGACCAGTTGACCAGGAGAATTGTAATTGGCCGGGACCACGATGCCGGTTTCAGCCGCCTGTCGGCAGCAATCTTCAACCTCCGTATCGTCGAGCCCCAGAATCGCCGCCATGGCCCCTTCACCCTCGCCAACGGCTGCCTGCATCAGGCTTCCGCGCTGGTGCACGACTGCGACCGCGTCGTCGAAACCCATCGAGCCCGACGCCACCAACGCGGAGTACTCGCCCAGGCTGTGGCCGGCCATGGCCTGCGGCATCGGGCCGTTCAACGAGCGATACACTCGCCACACGGCGATATCAGCCGCCAGCATGGCCGGCTGGGTCCAGCGCGTCTGGTTCAGTTCCTCAGCCGGACCCTTGGCGACCAGGACCCAAAGATCCCGGCCGAGCACGCTGGATGCCTCATCGAAGGTTTGCCGGACCAGCGGGCTGAAGGCCGCCAGATCTTCGAGCATGCCGACCGATTGCGACCCCTGGCCGGGGAAAATGGCTGCGGATTGGCTCATGCGAATCAAATACCCTTGGATTGATTGTTGTTGCCGGACTTGTCAAGAGTGCGTTGCACTGCAATTTTGGGCCATGCAAATTTGCGCGCGCTCGTGCGGCCGGTCATGTAGAACAATTGTTGCCGATTCAGTAGCGGATCAGCGCCGCACCCCAGGTAAAGCCGCCACCGAATGCTTCGAGCAGCATGTTGTCTCCGCGCTTGATCCGGCCAGACCGCACCGCCTCGTCCAGCGCCAGGGGCACCGAGGCCGACGAGGTGTTGCCGTGCTTGTCGACGGTCACGATCACCCGGTCCATTGGCATATCCAGCTTGCGTGCGGTCGCCTTGATGATGCGCAGATTGGCCTGGTGCGGGATCAGCCAGTCCAGGTCATGCTTGTCCATGTTGTTGTGGGCCAGCGTCTCGTCGACGATGCGGCCGAGCGTCTTGACGGCAACCTTGAACACCTCGTTGCCCTTCATCCGCACCTTCATGCCGCCGCCCGGTTCCGGCAGAAATCCGCGCGAAACACCGACATCGACCTTGAGCAGATCGCCATAGGCACCGTTGGCATGAATGTGGGTCGACAGCACGCCGGGTTCGGAGTCGGCCTGTAAAACGGCGGCACCGGCGCCGTCGCCAAACAACACGCAGGTCGAGCGATCGCTCCAGTCCAGCATGCGGGTCAATGTTTCGGCGCCCACGATAAGCACCTTTTTCGCAGTTCCACACTGGATGAACTGGGTCGCGATCGAGAGCGCGTAAATAAAGCCAGAACAGGCGGCATTGACATCGAAGGCGCCGCATTCGCCCAGGCCCAGGCGCTGCTGAATCAGGCAGGCGGTCGACGGGAAAACAAGGTCCGGGGTCGTCGTGCCGACAATCAGCAAATCGATTTCCGACGGCTTGACGCCGGCATCCTGCAGCGCGATGCGCGCGGCCTGTTCGGCCAGGTCACCGGTGGTTTGGCCTTCGGCAGCAATGCGTCGTTCGCGAATGCCGGTCCGGTCACGAATCCATTCGTCGCTGGTATCGACCCGCTTTTCCAGGTCGGCATTGGTGACGACTTGCTCCGGCAGGTAGCTTCCGGTCCCGATAATGCGTGCATACATTTACTGCTTCTCCCAAAACTGCAGGCTTAAACGCCTGCCCAAAGCTGCCGTTCAAGCTCTGGCAGCATGCCGCGCCGCACTTCCATGGCGGCCAGGCCAATCGCGCTGGAAAGCCCGCCGACGCTGGCGTGGGCGTGGCTTTTGATGACGATACCCTCGACGCCCAGCATCGAGGCGCCGTTGTGGTTGGCCGGATCATAACGGCTACGCATTGTTCGGCGCAATCGGCGCAGGCCGGGTCCGGCAAAAAAGCGCCCGGCCGATCGATCGATCTCGCCGAGCAGCATGGCAACCGCACCCTCGGCAGATTTCAACAGCACGTTGCCGGCAAAGCCATCGCAAACAACCACGTCGGCGCGGCCTGCAAACACGTCGTGACCCTCGACGAAGCCGACCAGGTCGATATCGGTCAGGCCGATTCTTCTGGCCGCCTCGCGCACCACGTCCGGCCCCTTGGTCGGCTCGCTTCCGATATTGAGCAGACCGACCCGCGCAGGCCGACCGATCAACGCGCCCACGGCGGCCGACCCGAGAATCGCAAACTCGGTGAGACGCTCGGCATCGACACCGAGATTGGCGCCAAGGTCGAGCACCCAGGCCTGGCCGTCCACGACCGGGAACGCGGTCATCAGTGCCGGCCGTTCGACGCCGGGCAGCATACCCAGGCGCGAGCGTGCCAGCACCATCAGGGCGCCGGTATTGCCGGCACTGACCATCGCACGAGCCTGGCCGCAACGAACCGCTTCGAGACCCAGCGCCATGCTCGAGCGCTGATGACGGCGCAAGGCCTCGGCCGGGCGGGTCGTCATCTCGACCTGGTCGCTGCAGGCAATCCGCTCGATTCTGCCGGCCAGTGCCGCGGGCACCGAAGCCAGGGCCTGGTCGAGCCGTTCGCCATCGCCGAATATCCGGATCGAAAGCCGGTCGTCGCGGCTTAGCGCCAGCGCCGCAGCGGCCACAGCGGTGGCCGGTTCAAAATCGGCGCCCATGGCATCGACGGCCACGCTGATGACCTCGTCGGGTCCGGGGACGTCGGCCACCAACTGCCGGGTGCTCGCTTCAGTCATATTCTGGAACCCAATTGATGCGAAACCAGCCCGGCTCAAACGCGGGCCGGCCACGCCAATGCTCGATAAACGCCGGCATGGCGAATCGAGGCAAGCCTGGGAACAACAACTTCAAGCCGGCCGCGCCGGCCTGATCCCCGGCTTGATTCCTGGCTTAATCCTGATCGTCTTCCTCGACCACTTCCTCGGCAACTTCGATGACCTGACGGCCACGATAGAAGCCTTCGGCACTGACGTGGTGGCGGCGATGAATCTCGCCGGTTGCCCGCTCCTCGGAAAGCGTGGGGCCGGTCAGGCTGTCGTGCGAACGGCGCATGCCGCGACGTGATGGTGTTTTACGGCTTTTTTGTACGGCCATGATGGCATTCTCCAGTCTCAAACGTTAATCGCCGGCATCCTCACCGGCGGAATCTTCAATTAAATACCCAGTTCATGCAACCCGCCCGATCAACCGGTTGCCTGCACCCGTTCATCCAGGCAATGGGCTCACCATGGCCTGATCGAGTTCGCCTGATCGGCGCGCTGAATACAGGCCCCGATCAGTTTTCATCGTCTTGTTCACTTTGCCCGCCGCGCATTCCGGCCAGCGCGGCAAATGGATTTTTCTGCGCCTGGTCGACCTCGACCAGCACATCACCGGCATTGATCACCGGCTCGCTGGCCGGATCCTTCGGCACCAGCGGCAAGGCCAGCAGCAGTTCATCCTCGACCAGCTCGGCGAGCTTCACGCGGCCATCGGCGACCAGTTTCGGCTCCAGGTCTTCCGGCAACTCGTCCAGTTCGCGTTCGGACTTCACGATGGCCAGCGTCGAATGGCTGTCGATTGGCTGCCAGAACCGCTTCAACGTTCGCTGGCAGGTCATCGGCACCGCGCCGAACACATGGACGTCCACCAGCAAGGTACCCTGCTTGTTCGCCGAAACCTCGACCTCGAAGCCAATGACTTCGTCGGGTTCGGGTGCCGTCAACAGGTCGACGACCCGCTCCAGCCAAAGCAGTGGAATCTCGCCTGCAAACCGGCGCCCGCCCTGGGCGGCGCGCTCGACATCGATCCAATCGGGGAAATCACGTGACATAGCATTCCAGTATATCATTTCAAAGCTTTACACGACAGCCCCGGATGACTTATTCATGACAGCAACGCTTCCACCCCTGATCCTCGCATCCGGCTCGCGCTACCGGGCGGCCATGCTGGAACGTCTCGGCATTCCGTTTACCGTCCAGACCAGCGGCATCGACGAAACTCCGCGGCCCAATGAAAGCACCGATGACCTGGTTCGGCGCCTGGCGCTGGACAAGGCCTCGCAGATCGCCGACACCGCGCCCGGCGCGCTGGTGATCGGCGCCGACCAGGTGGCCGTACTCGAAGACCGAAACATCGGTGAACGCATCCTGGGCAAGCCTGGCAATCACCGGCACGCGGTCGAGCAACTGAACGCGATGTCGGGTCAGACGATCCGGTTTCTGTCCGGTTTTTCATTGCTGGGCCCCGGCATCCGGCGGGTCGATGTGGTGCCCACCACGATGCGCATGCGCCGGCTCACGAACGATGAAATTGAACGCTACGTCGAGCGCGACCAGCCCTTTGACTGCGCCGGCGCCATGCGCTCGGAAAGCCTGGGAATTTGTTTGCTGGACTCACTGACCAGTGACGACCCCACGGCGCTGATTGGCCTGCCGCTGATTCGCCTGGCCCAATGGTTGCGCGAAGCCGGCTTTGCGCTGCCCTGACGCAGGCGACAGCAATCTTTTGCCCGCCGTTTTCCCGTCCGGGCATGGCTTCGGCCGGTCTCGACGCGAGCCAATCGAGATTTCACTGTCAAGGCAAAAAGCCTTTCGCCGGCAGCCCGGGCGCTTGGCGCTTGCAGGCGACCTGCCCTTATCCGTGCCAGTCGTTACCGGAAAACATTGCCCGACGTCAGGCCCGAGACAACCTGAACCGCACGATCCAGACTGGTACAATCGATAGCCATACGCCAACGAATGGAGCTTTTACCTGATGGCCACACAACCGGCAGCAACTCGCCAGCAAGGCAGCTTCACGCACTGGCGCCTGGAAAGGGATCTCGATAACGTCGCCTGGCTGTATATCGATCGCGACGGCGAAAAGGTCAACAGCCTCAACAGCGAGGTGCTGAGCGAGCTTGGCGAGATCGCCGATCAGCTCGAACGGGACAAACCGGCCGGGCTGGTGCTGATGTCGGGCAAACCCGGCAGCTTCATCGTTGGTGCCGATGTACGCGAGTTCGACGCCACCCGGGACGTCTCGCTGCTCAGAGAGAACATGGTCAAGGTTCACGACCTGTTCGACCGGATCGAGCAATTCCGGTTTCCCAAGGTCGTGGCCCTGGAAGGCTATTGCCTGGGCGGCGGCCTGGAACTGGCGCTGTGCTTCGACTGGCGGATCGCGCTGGATCACGACGACACCCGCATCGGCTTTCCGGAAGTCAATCTCGGCATCTATCCCGGCTACGGCGGTTCCGGCCGCTCGATCGAGGCCATCGGCGGCCTCAAGGCGATGGAAATCATGCTCACCGGTCGGATGCTGCGCGCCCGAGCCGCCCGCGGACTGGGTCTGGTCGATGAAACCGTCAGCATCCATGGCTCGCTGCGCTGGGCTGCGCGCCGTGCGATTCAGAAAAAACGCAGCCACAAGCTCAGCGGCGTGGCCAACAAGGCATCGACCTGGGGGCCGGTGCGCAAGTTCCTGGCCGGCCAGATGCGCAAGAAAACGCGCTCAAAGGCCCACCCCGACCACTACCCGGCACCGTACCGGCTGATCGACGCTTTTGAAGCCCACGGCCATTCACAGCAGGAAATGATTCGCGCCGAGGCCGAGAACATTCCGGAATTGCTGGTCGGCGAGACATCGACCAACCTGCGCCGGGTTTACCGGCTGATGGAAAAACTCAAGGCCCAGGGCAAGCGCAGCGACTTCAAGGCCCGGCGCGTGCATGTCATCGGCGCCGGCGTCATGGGCGGCGATATCGCCGCCTGGTGCGCCCTGCGCGGCCTCGAGGTAACGCTCGAAGACCGCGAACTCAAGTACATCGAACCGGCAATCAAGCGCGCCCATTCGCTGTTCAGGAAAAAGCTCAAGAAACCGGTCGCCGTGGCCGCGGCCAAGACCCGAATCCGGGCCGACGTCGACGGCGAGGGTGTGGCGCGGGCCGATGTCGTCATCGAAGCCATCTTCGAAGACCGCGATGCCAAGCGCGCCCTGTTCGAGAATCTCAAGCACAAACTATCCAGACACACCGTGGTTGCCACCAACACCTCGGCGATTCCATTGGCCGACCTGGCCGACGTGTTCGACGACCCGTCACGACTGATCGGCCTGCATTTCTTCAACCCGGTCGCAAAAATGCCACTGGTCGAGGTCGTCTACGACACCACGACCGACAGCGAGCGGGTCAACGACGGCTCCAGTTTTGCCACACAAATCGGCAAATACGCGCTGCCGGTGACCTCGACCCCGGGCTTTCTGGTCAACCGGGTGCTGGTGCCTTACATGTACAAGGCCATGACCATGCACCGCGACGGCATCCCGAAAGAGGCGCTGGACAAGGCCGCGGTTCAGTTCGGCATGCCGATGGGGCCGGTGGAACTGGTCGACACGGTCGGCCTGGATGTCGGCCTGGGCGTGATCGATACGCTGCTGGGAGAGGCCGCAGGCGAGGACCGCAAGGTACTCGAGAGCATGGTCGAGTCCGGCAAGAAGGGCAAGAAAACCGGCGAAGGCTTCTATCAATGGGAAGACGGCAAGCCGGTTCGCGATGAGGATGCGCACAAGGGCTACGACCTGGATCAACTGGCCCGCGACCTGCTGCAACCCTATCTCGACGAATGCAGGGCCTGCCTCAGGGACGAAGTGGTCGCCGATGCGGACCTGCTCGATGCGGGCATGATCTTCGGCACCGGTTTTGCGCCCTTCAGGGGCGGCCCCATGCACTACGTCGAACACAGCGATGCGACCGCCTCGGCGAAGGATTCGCTGCTCGACAAGGCCGCGGCCGGCAAAAAACTTTCCGAATCGACTGAAAGCACCAAAAAATCGGCTGCACAATCGAGCGCCTCCGAAAAACAAGCGGCCGAAAGCGCGTCGACTGCGAAAGGCTCGGCCACGAAAAAAACCAGCAAGAAAAGCGCATCGAAAAAATCGGCGACCAAAAAATCAACCGGCAAGAAAGCTGGCAGCAAGAAAACCAGCAAGAAATCGAGCACCAAAAACAGCACTAAAACAGGCAAAAAAGTGGCTGCCAGATCTGCCGCCTCGAACAGCGCCGAGGCTTCGGAAAAGAAATCCTCTGGTACCGAACAAGCCGGTTCCAGCAAGCCCGAAGCTGAAGCCGGCGCCGGGAGTGACAAAAAATGACAATTGTGATGACAAGCGTGACGCCGACTGATCGAACGCTCTTTTTGAAAGACAACACCA
>JAVVET010000009.1:0-62816 GCA_032251235.1 Wenzhouxiangellaceae bacterium | reverse complement strand
GCTCGGTCCAGGCGGGGTCTGCCGAACTCGCTTCGCTCAGACATGCGGCAGCCCTGATCCGCCGGACCCTGCGCTCCTCGGCTGCTTCGAGGCAGAAAATTCAAAACCTGACGCGCGCGCTTCGCGCTTGCACTCCAGCCGACGCAGGCGCCAGCCTGCAGCCTGTGCCAATCGAAGTCGATGCCAGTGGGCCGGGCGGCTCGAGGATAGAAGAATCCAATGACATCGGGCGCCGGAAAGCAGCAAAGACGGACGCAGACACCCAACCCCCAGTCCAGACACCCAACCCCCAGTCCAGCCCATGGCGCTATAAAAACGCTGCCGTTTCTAAGCAGCGCGTTTGCTTACTTTTGCCGCGTTGGCAAAAAGTAAGTCGCCTGCAAGCGCGAAGTGCGTGGCGAAACGCCTTTGACGTTCAGGTCTTGACTTTGCGCATCCAGCTTCCGGAAAAGGCGACCCCGGCTCAGACCGGCGGGTCGACACCGGCAGTCAGCCAGCTGCCCGGGCCATCGCGGCACGCAATACCTCCAGCCGCTCAGGCGTGCCGATATCCTGCCATTGGCCGGCGTGGTATTCGCCGCCGATCAAACCGGCGGCGATCGCCCGGTCGAGCACCGGGCGCAGCGGCAATGGTCCGGGCGGTAGCGCGCGGAACAGTTCGGGACGGTAGACACCGAGGCCGGAATAGGTGTAGCCGGGACTCCGGCCGGATGGCTGGACCTGGCCTCGGTCCAGAGAAAAATCCCCCCCGGGGTGGTGGTCTGGATTGTCGACCAGCACCAGGTGGGCCGCGCCACGGGGCTGCATGTGCTGGAGTCGGGCAAACGGATAATCACAGAAAATATCGCCGTTGACCACCAGAAAAGGCCCGGGTCCGAGCAGCGGCAGCGCATGCCGGATGCCGCCGGCGGTTTCCAGTGCGCCGTCGGTTTCGCGCGAATAACGGATCGACACCCCCAGCGCGCGCCCGTCACCGAGCGCCGCTTCGATTGCATCGCCCAGCCAGGCCAGGTTGATGACCAGATCGATAAAGCCGGCCTGCCGAAGCCGTTCGATGTGATGAACGATCAGCGGCTTGCCGGAAACCTCGAGCAGTGGCTTCGGGGTATGGTCGGTCAGTGGCCGCATCCTCTCGCCGCGGCCGGCCGCGAGAATCATGGCCTGCATGGTTTCCTGCGGCTGCTCATCGAGATGGTCGTTCGAGCGTCCTTCGATTTTCATCGAATGCGGTCCTGTCGTGTCGTTGTCACAAACCGTTCAAGTGCGAAATTGTAACCTTGACGCGGGTCGGATCCGGAATCGTTCGTCATGGGCATGATCGCGCTACAAAATCCGCTGGGCCCGACCGGTTCGCTATCGATTCGTCAAGAAGCGTCGCCGGTTTTGGTAGATGTAGCGTTGTCGGTTCCCGTATATGTAGCGTTTTGGCGACCTAGCGCAGCGGGAATATGCTTATCGCTACAGCCAGGCCGTGCGAGCATGCGGAATGCCCCGCGATGCGCGGTCTCGCGGCGTCTCGGAAAAAGAGTGCTGAACATCGCGGGGCAAGCGGACAGACAGTCCGCCGGGCCTTGAGGTAATCTGCATGTCATCCGTTCATCGATCACCAGCGCCGATTCATCAATTTCAATTCTTCAATTTCCATGAAGTGCATTCAATGAAGAAAATTCAACCTGGTCTTCCCATGCTGTTTTGGCTGCTGTTTTTGGCCGGTCCGGCCCCGGCGCAGGAAGCATACCGGGCCGATGAGGTGCAAGTTCCGCCCGGGTCCGAGCCGGCCGAACGGCTCGAGCAACACAGCGAATTGTTCGAGTCGCTGCAAGCGGGGCTGTTCACGGTCGAGGTGGTCGATCGGGCCAGCAACAACAAGAACGCCCAGGGCAGTGCCTTCCTGGTGGCCGACACCGGTTTGCTGGCGACCAATTATCACGTGGTCTCCGGGCACGTGCTGGAGCCGGATCGATATTCACTGCGCTATCGCGATCACGAAGGCGAAACCGGTGCGCTCGAGGTCATGGCGCTGGATGTGCTGCACGACCTGGCGCTGGTCCGTTTCCAGGACCGCGAAGATCTGCCGGCCGGACCGGTCTTTGGACTCGAGTCGGGCTTGCCGCGCTACGGCCAGACCCTGCTCGCGCTGGGCAACCCGTACGACATCGGTGTCAGCATCGTGCCGGGAACCTACAACGGCCTGCTGGAAGGTCAATACCGCAAGAATATTCATTTCACCGGCGCGCTCAACCCGGGCATGTCCGGCGGCCCCACGGTCAATAGCGCCGGAGAGGTGGTCGGCATCAACGTTGCCGGGGCCGGTAATTCGGTGAGTTTCCTGGTGCCGGTAGAGAATCTGCGCCAGTTGCTGGCCAGGACACCGGAACAGCCGCAGCCGCTGGCGCGGATGCGCGAGCGGGTCGTTGAGCGAATCATCGAACACCAGGCCGGCATGGTCGACGAATTGTTGGCCGGCGACTGGTCTCTGGAGCCGTTCGGACCGTTGCTGATTCCGCGCGAGATTCAGCCCTGGATTTCCTGTTCCGGCAGCGGCCGCCAGTCGGAGGAAGATGCGCCGTGGAAGGAAAGCCATTCCAATTGCGTACTCAACGATCGCATTTATCTGTCGCGAAGCCTGGACACCGGGCCGCTGGAGATCATCTTCGGCTGGTACCAGAGCGATCAGCTCAACCCGTTCCAGTTCTCGCGGGTTTTTGAACAGAGCACCTTCATGCCGTTCAATCGAACCGGCGACGATGACGTGACCGCATTCGAATGCAATGAGGACTGGGTCTCGCTGCCCAGCCTGCAGCCGGTGCCGTTCAAGGCCAGCTATTGTCTTCGCGCGTATCTTGATTATCCGGGCTTGTACGACGTGCTGTATGTGGCGCGCGCGCTGATGCCGGATTCCGAAGGCCTGCACGTGCATTACACGCTGGCCGGCGTCGGCCGTCCGGCCGCCCGCCGCTTCCATGACCGCTTGCTGGGAGTGCTCGAATGGAAGTGATCATCGAGCAGCTCGGTACCACCAACAATGTGCTGGAGCGGCAAAAGTTCGACCAGCACGCGGTATGGATCGGGCGTGCGTTCAACAACGACGTGATCCTGACCGATGAACACGTCGATGCAAGCCACGCAAAGCTTTTCTTCGACGAACACGGCGAGCTGTGGATCGAGGATTGCAATAGCGTCAATGGCATTCGGCGGCCGCGACAGAAGCAGCATATCGACCGGCGTAAAGTTGAAAGCGGCGAGATTTTTCTGATCGGCCGGAGCCGGGTTCGGGTCTTTCTGGGCGTCCACCCGGTGCCCCCGGCCGTGCCGATTCGATTGTCCGAGGTGTTCCTGTTATGGCTGGGCAAGCCGCCGGTGGCGGTCGGGCTGGCCCTGCTGTTCGTCGTCTCCAAGGTTGTCGGCACCTACCTGAATACGATCGGTGAATTTCGCTGGAGCCTGGTGGTGGAGCGCAACCTCAGCGAGGTCGTGTGGTTCGTGGCGCTGGCAATCGGCGTGTATTTCCTGTCGGTTCTTTTCCGCCGTGGCGGCAATTTCCTGGCTCATCTGAGCCTGCTGGTGCTGGTCTTTTTCCTGTCCTCGCTGACGGCTTTTATGCTGGACCTGGCCGTGTTCAACGCCGGCGATCGATGGTATCCACTGCTCGATGCGCTGGATTCCGCGCGTGGCCACCTGATGCTTTTCGTTTACCTTTGGAGCATTCTGTACCTGGCATTCCACGTTTCGCTGCTGCGCCGAACGCTGATCAGCCTGGTGATCGTGGCGGCCATGGTCGGGTTGGACAACTTGCCGGAAGATTCGATGACGCGCTTTGTCGGCCAGCAGTCATTCCCGGTCAAGCAGCAGTGGGCGCCGCCGACGCTGCTGCTGGTCCAGCCATCGAGCGCCGCGGCTTTCGACGAGCGCGCGGCCGAACTGTTCGAGACACTGGATGAAAAGCGCATCGAGGCGCTCGAGGAACGCAGCGACGAGGTCGAACCCGCGGAACGCTCAAACCAGCCGCAACAGCCCCCGGAATCGAACGGAGATGATGAGAATTTGCCGCAGCAAGAGCCACAGGGCGCGGCCACAGACTCGCTCGGATTGGACCGGCCCGAATCAGTCGTCGAACCGGGCCCGGACGCGCCAGGCGCCGAGCAGCCGCTCGAGTAGAACCAGTTCCGGATTGCGCTGGATGGCGTTGTTGAGATAGGAAAAAAACCGCGACGCATCCTGCAAATAGCGTGGCTTGCCGTCGCGGTAGCGGATGCGCGCGAAGATGCCCAGCACCTTGAGGTGCCGCTGCGCGCCCATCAGGTCGCAGGTCCGCTTCCAGAGCTGGGGGTCGGCCGGCACCGGCAAGCCGGCATCGAGCGCATGCCGCCGATAGTTTTCCAGCCAGCCGTCGACATGCTCGGGTGGCCAGCTCAGGAACGCGTCGCGAAACAGGCAGACCGGGTCGTAGCTGATCGGGCCCAGCACCGCGTCCTGAAAATCGAGTATGCCCGGATTCGGCTCGGCCAGCATCAGGTTGCGCGGCATGAAATCGCGATGAACGAACACCCGGGGCTGGTCCAGCGCCCAGCGAATCAGGGTCATGCAGAGCATTTCCCAGTCGTCCAGCTCGGTCTCGGTAGGTTCGACGTTCCAGTGCCTGGCCAGAAACCAGTCGGGGAACAGGCTCAGTTCGCTCAGCAGTAGCGCGGCATCGTATTCGGGCAGTCCGGCAACGTCGGTTTGCGTCTGCATGGTGATCAATGCGCGGATTGCATCGGCAAACATCGAAGCGCAGTTGTGCTCGTCGAGCACCTGGTGCCAGGGCTTGCTGCCGAGATCGCCGAGCAACAGGAACCCGCGTTGCCGATCCTCGGCCAATATCTCGGGCACGTTGAGGCCGGCTTTGGCCAGCCGGTCAGCAATGTCGACGAACGCGTCGAGCGCTTCGCGCTGTGGCGGCGCATCCATGACGACCCGGCTGCGGTTGTTGCCGGCGATTCTGAAATAGCGTCGAAAACTTGCGTCGCTGGAAATGGTCTCGATCTCGAGAACATCGCAATCGATGCGGTCGCCGGCCCAGTCGAGCAGTTCCGAGGCTCGGCGGTCCGGGGGCGAGAAACCAGGCTTCGAGGGTTTGATCGACAAGTTCATCTTCTCCTGTATTTTACGTTCGGCGCCCGGATTCACCTCGCCGCTGGCCATGATTCCAGTTATGCGTTAAAATGATACCAAATTGGTCTTGTTTTTCACGCCACTGATGGCACTATAACGGTGGAGACTGTAAAGGACGCCACAAAATGCTGCGAATCGGCAAACTGACTGACTATGCGACGGTGGTACTGGCCGTGCTGGCCGACCGACCGGGCGAATGCCTGTCGGCCACGCATGTGGCCGAAGCGACGCGACTGGAGGTGCCGACGGTGGCCAAGGTGCTCAAGACGCTCGCCAAGTCCGGCGTGATCGACTCGGTGCGCGGCGTCAACGGCGGTTATCGACTGGCAGAGCCGGCCGATTCGATTTCGGTTGCCGCCATCATACGGGCCATGGAAGGGCCGATTGCCCTGACCGAGTGCGGACTCGAGCCCGGTTTGTGTGCGCGCGAACAAAACTGCAACCTGAAGGGCAACTGGAAGCGGATTGGCCAGACGATCGAAAACGCGCTCGAATCGCTGACGCTGGCCGACCTGGCCGCGCCACAGGGGCCGGGGCTTCGGCTCGTGACCGACACCGCGCCGGTGGCGTAAACGCGGAACAACTGAATTCATCGAACGGGTAGCTCTAATGAACGAAACGCAAAGCCAGGTCGAAGAACTGATCCAGACCCGCTACAAGGCGGGCTTTTATACCGATATCGAATCCGACACCATGGGCGCCGGGCTCGATGAAGAGGTCATTGCGATGATCTCGGCGAAAAAGGACGAGCCCGCCTGGCTGCTGGAATGGCGGCTCAAGGCCTTTCATCACTGGCAGACGCTGACCGGCCCGAACTGGGCCAAGTTGAAGGTGCCGGCGATCGATTTCCAGAAAATCCATTACTACTCTTCGCCCAGGCAGAAAGACCGCCCAAAGAGCCTGGACGATGTCGACCCGAAGCTTCTGGAAACCTTCGACAAGCTCGGCGTGCCGCTGCATGAACGGGCGCGCCTGGCCGGTGTCGCCGTGGATGCGGTATTCGATTCGGTGTCGGTCGGCACGACCTTTCAGAAGGAACTGATGGAAGCCGGCGTGATTTTCTGCTCGTTTTCGGAAGCTGTGCAGAATCATCCGGAACTGGTCCGCCAGTACCTGGGATCGGTGGTTCCGTACCGCGATAACTACTTTGCCTGCTTGAACTCGGCAGTGTTTTCCGACGGCTCGTTTGTCTACATCCCCGAAAACACCCGCTGCCCGATGGAGCTTTCGACCTATTTCCGGATCAACGCGCGCGACACCGGCCAATTCGAACGCACCTTGATCATTGCCGAGCCGGGCGCGGAAGTCAGCTACCTGGAAGGGTGCACGGCGCCGATGCGCGATGAAAACCAGCTGCATGCGGCGGTCGTGGAACTGGTCGCCCGCAAGAGCTCGAAGATCAAGTATTCGACGGTCCAGAACTGGTATCCGGGCGATGAAAACGGCAAGGGCGGAATCTACAATTTCGTGACCAAGCGCGGCGATTGCCGCGAGGACGATTCGCGCATTTCCTGGACCCAGGTCGAAACCGGATCGGCGATCACCTGGAAATATCCTTCGTGCATCCTGCGCGGCGACCGCTCGGCCGGCGAGTTCTATTCGGTAGCGCTGACCCACAATCACCAGCAGGCCGACACCGGCACCAAGATGATTCACCTGGGCAAAAACACCACCAGCAAGGTGATTTCCAAGGGCATCTCGGCCGGCAAGAGCTCCAACAGCTACCGCGGCCTGGTGCGCATGACCCAGAAGGCCGACAACGCGCGCAACTATACCCAGTGCGACTCGCTGCTGATCGGCAAAAGCTGTGGCGCGCATACCTTTCCGTATATCGAATCGGCCAACCCGAGCGCCAAGATCGAGCACGAGGCCACGACCTCGCGCATCGGCGAGGACCAGCTGTTTTATTGCCAGTCCCGCGGGCTCGACGAAGAGCAGGCCGTGGCGCTGATCGTCGATGGCTTCTGCAAGGAAGTTTTCAAGGAGCTGCCGATGGAGTTCGCAGTCGAGGCCAAGGCCTTGCTGGAAATCTCGCTCGAAGGGGCGGTGGGGTAGTTCGTTGTTCGTTGTTCGTTGTTCGTTTTTAGGTTTTAGGTGTGAATGTTGATCGAGTTTTCGGCTTTCAGCTTTCAGTAAAACCGGACCGTCGCTTCCGTCAGTTTGATAAACGTGGTGATCGGCTTTTGAGCACCGCCCAAAAACCTAAAACCTAAAACATTTTTAAATCACCGGCGCCTGGCGCCGAAAATATTGGAAAGTGAGCTGACAATGCTGAATATCAAAAACCTCCACGTCAACGTCGGTGGCTCGGAAATCATCAAGGGGCTGGACCTCGAGGTCGGTGCCGGTGAATTGCACGCGATCATGGGTCCGAATGGCTCGGGCAAATCGACGCTGGGCTACGCGCTGGTTGGGCGCGATGGCTACGAGGTCAGCGAGGGTTCGGTTGACTTCGAGGGCCGCAACCTGCTGGATCTCGACATCGAGGAGCGGGCTGCTGCGGGCTTGTTTCTGGCGCTGCAGTACCCGGTCGAAATACCGGGCGTCAACAATGCCTATTTTCTGCGCGCGGCCTTGAACGCGCAGCGCAAGGCGCGCGGCGAGGAAGAAGTGGATTCGATGAGCTTTCTCAAGAATGTACGCGAACAGCTCAAGGCGCTGAAGATGGACGAGGCCCTGCTCAAGCGTTCAGTCAACGAAGGTTTTTCCGGCGGCGAGAAGAAGCGCAATGAAATCCTGCAGATGGCGGTTCTGCAGCCAAAGCTCGCGATCCTGGATGAAACCGATTCCGGGCTCGATATCGACGCGCTGAAGCTGGTCGCCGAAGGCGTCAACCGGCTGCGCAACGAAAACCGGTCGTTCATCGTGATTACCCACTACCAGCGCCTGCTCGACTACCTGGAGCCAGACCGCGTCCACGTGCTGTCGGATGGGCGGATCGTCGAGAGCGGAGACCGCAGCCTGGCCCAGCGTCTGGAACGCGAAGGCTACGCTTTTCTCGAAGCAGCGGAAGCCTGATCGGCATGTCTGCGCTAATCGAGAAACTGATCCCCGAATCGCTGCCCGATGAACCTGGCGAATTCGGCCCACTGCGCCGCAAGGCGCTGAAAGTGCTGATGCAGCACGGCTTTCCGCACCGAAAGGTCGAGAACTGGAAGTACACGCCGCTGGGCTTGCTGGAGAGCCGTGCGTTCGAGAACGCAACTGGCCCTTCTGAGGCGCCATGGCCGGAACTCCCGGCATTGCCGTTCGAGGCCAGCGTGCTGCATTTGCACGACGGCCTGCTCGACCCGGCCCGCTGCCGCTTGCCGGCCGGCGTCACGCTCGAAGCTCTGGCCCCGGCTGATGTCGATCTGTCGGGTATGGATGACGGCAGCCCGGCCGATGCCTTTGCCTGGCTCAATCTTGCGCGACTGCAGCAGGGCTGGCGCATCTGCGTCGACGATCATGCCCGCCTCGAGCGGCCGCTGCTGCTGATGCTGACCTGCGGCGAGGACTTTGACCGGGTCGCGCACCCGAGGCTGAAGCTCGAACTGGGTGTCGGCGCCGAGGCAACGCTGATCGAGTGGCAGCAAGGCCAGGGCAGCGGCCTGATCAACAGCGTGCTGGATATCGAGCTTGGCGCATCGTCGCGCTTGCTGCACCTGATCGACCGCCACAGCGAAGAGACCGCGCTGATCGAGCGGACCACCGTCAATGTGAACGCCGAAAGCAGCTACTCCGGCTTCATTCTCGACGGCGGCGGGCGGCTGACGCGCCAGGATCTGAACGTGAACCTGAACGCGGCCAATGCCCACGGCGCGGTTTGCGGGGTTGCCGTGCTCGACGGGCGCTCGCTGGTCGACTATCACACCGCCTTCGAGCACCGCGTCGGGCCCAGTACGAGCTCGGAAGATTTCCGGATCCTGGCCGACGACCAGTCGGTCGGCGTGTTCAATGGCCGCATCCATATCCTCCCGGGCGCCGACGACAGTCACTCCGAGATGAATACCGGCAATATGCTGTTGAGCAGGGGTGCGCGCATCAATACCAAGCCGGAGCTTGAAATTCATGCCGAGGAAGTGACCGCCAGCCACGGCGCGACCATCGGCCAGATCGACGACGAGGCCCGGTTTTACCTGCGCTCGCGCGGTTTGAGCGATGCCCAGGCGATTTCGCTGCTGAAGTTCGGCTTTGCCGCCGCGGCCTTTGATTCGCTTGAGCCCGGCCCGCCGGGGCAGTGGTTGACCGATCAACTCAAGGAGCGCCTGTCATGGTAAACGCCGTGTTGGAAAATGTCCGCACAGATGCGTTCGACGTCGCCGCGGTTCGTTCGCAGTTTCCGGTGCTCGAGCGCCAGGTCCACGGCAAGCCGCTGGTTTACTTCGACAGCGCGGCGACCGCCCAGCGGCCGCGTTGCGTGATCGACGCGGTCAGCGATTTCTACAGCCGCTACAACGCCAACGTGCATCGGGGCGTCCATCAGCTCAGCGTCGATGCCTCCGATGCCTTTGAGTCGGCCCGAGTGCGTACCGGAAAATGGCTCAACGCGGCCTCGGAACGCGAAGTTATTTTCACCCGCGGCACCACCGAGGCGATCAACCTGGTCGCTCAAAGCTATCTGCGCCCGGGCTTGCGTCCCGGTGATGAAATTTTGATCACGCACATGGAGCACCACTCCAACATCGTGCCCTGGCAGTTGCTGTGCGAACAGACCGGCGCGGTGCTCAAGGTGGCCCCGATCAATCGGCGCGGCGAGCTGCTGGTCGACGAACTGGAAGCGCTGATCAGCGAGCGCACGAAGTTGATCGGCGTGGTGCACGTGTCCAACGCGCTGGGAACCGTCAATCCGGTCGCCGAGCTTTGCCGAATGGCACGCTCGCGCGGCATTGCAACGCTGATCGACGGTGCCCAGGCGATGCCGCACGTCAAGGTTGATGTGCAGGCCCTGGGTTGTGATTTCTATTGCCTGTCGGCACACAAAATGTACGGCCCGACCGGCATCGGCGTCTTGTATGGCCGTGAAACCCTGCTCGAGGCCATGCCGCCGTGGCAGGGCGGCGGCGAGATGATCATCCGGGTGAGTTTCGAGGGCACAAGCTTCAACGAGCTGCCGCACAAGTTCGAAGCCGGCACGCCCAATATTGCCGGTGCCATCGGCATGGGCGTGGCTTTCGACTTCCTGGAAGCCACCGGCATCGAGGCGATTGCGCGCCATGAGGCGCAACTGCTGGAATATGCGACCCGCCGGATGGAGGCCGTCGACGGTCTGACCATCATCGGTACGGCGGCCGACAAGGGGCCGGTGGTGGCGTTCACGCTCGAAGGCGCTCATCCCAACGACATCGGCACCATCGTCGATCATTTCGGGGTGGCCATCAGGACCGGCCATCACTGCGCCATGCCGGTGATGCAGTTTTTCGGCGTGCCGGCCACGGCAAGGGTTTCCTTCGGTGCCTACAATACGGTCGAGGAAATTGACGTGTTCCTGGCCGCGCTGGACAAGGCGCGCGAAATGCTGGGCTGAAATCGTCCGGACGGCGGGGCTTGACCCGGCTTGTCCGCGCCGCGTCCGGATACGAGCAACCGGAGGCCAATCAGCCGGGTCAGTCGAGCCTGCCGGCCGGCAAATTGGCGGCGTGTCGGAGCACTCGCACAAAATCAGGACGGTCCATCATGCGTACGCCGAAGTGCTCCAGGTGTGGGTTCCACAGCTGACAATCGCATAACAAAAAGCCCCGCTCCAGCAAGCGCTGCATCAGTTCCACCAGCGCGATCTTGGATGCATCGCGCTGGACGTGAAACTTGGATTCGGCGAAAAACATCTTTCCCACGATCACGCCGTAAAGACCGCCGGCCAGTTTGCCGTGCTGCCAGACCTCCAGGCTGTGCGCGTGGCCGCTGTGGTGCAGGTCGACGTAAGCGGCGCGCATCTCGGCCGTAATCCAGGTGCCGCTGGCCTCACGCCGGGGTGCGGCGCAGCCGTCGATGACCGCATCGAATGCCCGGTTGACGCTGATCTCGAAATTTTTCCGGGCCAGCGTGCGCGCCAACCGGCGCGAGACATGCAGGTGGCCGGGAATGAGCACCGCTCGCGGGTCCGGCGACCACCAAAGGATTGGCCCGCCGGGCTCGTACCACGGGAAAATCCCGTGGCGGTAGGCGCCGAGCAGGCGTGGCCGGCTCAAATCTCCACCGATCGCGACCAGGCCGTCGGGGTGATCGCAATCGAGCGGGTCGGGAAACGGCGCTTCCGGGTCGTCCCCGAGCAATGGCAGGGCGTATTGCATCATCCCGGTTCGAGACCCGGCCTGCCGGCAGGCTCGCCGCCTTGATCAAGGTAGGGGATCAATGACTGCAACTGCTCGCGGTATTGGTCCAGCGCCTGGCGCTCGAGTTCCAGCCAGCTGCGGATGCCTTCGCGCAGACCCGGGTGGCGAATGTAGTGGTAGGAAAAGGTCGGCACTGGAACAAAGCCGCGGCGAATCTTGTGCTCGCCCTGGGCGCCAGGCTCGAACACCTTCAGCCCGTGGGCGATGCAGTACTCGATGCCCTGGTAATAGCAGGCCTCGAAGTGCACGTCGGACGTTTGCTCGAGCGCGCCCCAGTAGCGCCCGAACAAATGCGTATCGCTTTTCCAGAACACGCTGCAGGCAAGGTCGGTATCGCCGTGCGAGGCGATGCAGACCAAAAAGCGCGGCCCGAACAGGCGCGCCGCCTCGCGAAAGAAATTGATGTTGAGAATTGGAAGGTTGCGGTACAGCGCGAACGTGGTCTGGTAACAGGAGGACACCAGCTCCAGTTCCCGTTCGTCGATGTCCTGCCCGTGGACCCAGCGGTAGCGCCAGCCGTCCTGATGGGCCAGCCGGCGTTCGCGCCGAATGTTCTTGCGCGGCTTGCTGCGCATCGAGTTCAAGAATTCGTCGAAATCGCGGTAGCCCCGGTTGAACCAGTGGAACTGCCAGTCGAAGCGCTTCAACCAGCCCGACTGGTCCAGCGCCCGGCAGTCGTGCGGGTCGCAGAAATTGACCGCGCAACTCGACAGCTGGCGTTGGTGCACCTGGCTTTCCAGCTGGCCGATCAGTTTTGTGCGCCCATCGGCATCGTCGGCCATCAGCCGTGGACCGGTGACCGGCGTCAGCGGTGCTGCCACCAGCAGCTTGGGGTACCAGTGCAGGCCGGCCCGGTGCGAGGCATCGGCCCAGACGAAATCGAAAACGAATTCGCCGCGCGAGTGCTGCTTGAGCCAGGCGCTGGCATAGGCCGCCTCGGCGGTCCCGACCGTGACCGGCACAGCTTCCCAGCCACTGGACTGGCCGGTGCAGCCGGCCAGTTCGAGAGCGCTCAGAAATCGAGTGTCAGAGAAAGGATTGCCGCCGCGATTGAGCGCATCCCGGCGCGCGGCATTGGCGCCGGGTCCGGCATTGCCGGACGCCGGGCCGGATTTGGCCCCGGGATCAGGGCTGGTCAAGGAATCGTTCGGCATCCAGTGCAGCCATGCAGCCGAAACCGGCCGAGGTAATCGCCTGGCGGTAGACATGATCGGCGACGTCGCCGGCGGCGAACACGCCCGGAATACTGGTTTCGGTGGCCATGCCATCGAGGCCGCTTTTGATCTGGATGTAGCCGCCTTCCATCTCGAGCTGGCCGCTGAAGATCCCGGTGTTCGGGTCATGCCCGATCGCGACGAACATGGCTTCGACCTGGATGTCGCGTTTTGTGCCTGAATCGCGGTGTTCCAGGCGCACGCCGGTGACGCCGTCGTCGTCGCCGAGCACCTCGTCGACCTGGTGATCCCAGATGATCTCGACCTTGCCCTCGGCCTCGCGGGCGAACAACCGGTCCTGGAGAATCTTTTCGGCTCGGAGCTCGTCGCGCCGATGCACCAGTGTCACCTTGCTGGCGATGTTGGACAAATACAGGGCCTCCTCGACGGCGGTGTTGCCGCCGCCGATGACCGCGACCGGCTTGTTGCGATAGAAAAAGCCGTCGCAGGTCGCGCAGGCCGAAACACCGCGGCCCTTGAAGCTTTCTTCCGAGGCCAGGCCGAGATAGCGCGCCGAGGCGCCGGTGGCGATGACCAGCGCGTCACAGGTGTAGACGCCGCTGTCGCCTTCGAGCCGAAACGGTTGCGATTGCAGGTCGGCGGTGTGGACGTGGTCGAAGATGATTTCGGTCTCGAACTGCTCGGCATGGGCCAGCATGCGCTGCATCAGCGCCGGACCCTGGAGATTGTCCGAATCGCCGGGCCAGTTCTCGACGTCGGTTGTGGTCATCAACTGGCCGCCCTGCTCGATGCCGGTGACCATGGCCGGTTTCAGGTTTGCCCGGGCCGCATAGATCGCGGCGGTGTACCCGGCCGGGCCGGATCCAAGAATGAGCAGACGGGAATGGCGAGGATCGGCCATGTATACTTCTCCATTAAGTGAAAACAGCACGACGGCTGCTTATCATGCGGTTGCTGCAGTGGCAATGCAATGGCAATGAGCACCGGCGTGAAAATTGGCTGCCAAGGTTACCGTATTGGTGGGAAAATCGGGTCACTGGAATGGCTTGCATGATCTGCCGCGAAATATCCATGTGGAACACTTCGGGTTCGAGTGGGTCGCCGGGTGGTTCGGTTGCACCGTGCCGCACAGTCGGCCAAAATCACCCCGATTTCAGCCAGCCACGCGTGTCGTTTGAGGAATTTCGAATTTGAGCCGAGCCGCATCCAAATCCGCGCAAGCCAGGAATAATCAAAGCCTGGAACGGCGCCTGTTCGAGTCGCTGTTCCTGCTGGTGATGCTGGTCTCGGCCTATTTGCTGCTGAGCCTTTTGACCCATGACCCCGGCGACCCGGGGTTTTCAAGCAGCGGTGGCGCGACGGTCGACAATCTCGGCGGCAGTTTCGGCGCCTGGATTTCCGATTTTTTGCTCGTGGTCATGGGCTTTATGGCCTGGTTGCTGCCCTTTCTCATGGGCGCTACGGCCTTTCGACTGCTGCAGGAGCGTGGCGAGCCGGTTGGCTGGCCCGAGTGGAGTGTGCGGCTGGCCGGTCTGCTGCTGATCGTTCTGGCCGGCTGCATTCTTTTCGAAATGCAGCCGCGCGGAAATCTTGAGCATTCCGGCGGCATCATCGGCGATTTGCTGTCCGGGCCGATGATCGGGGCCATGGGTTTTACCGGTACGGCGCTGATCAATCTCGTGGTGCTTCTGGTCGGCATTACGCTGTTCAGCGGGCTGTCGTGGATCCACGTGATCGACCGGGTCGGCGGCTGGGCGATCGCAGGCTGGTTCTGGCTTATGGGCAAGGCCGCCGAGGGTAAAGACTGGATGGCTGGACGCCGGGCCCGTGCCGAGCGCGTGGTTGTGCGCAAACGCGATACCGTCAAGCGTAAAAAGCGCGCCGAGGTTCGCATCGAGCCGCGCGTGGAAACCACCGATTCGGGCAAGGCCGGCAAGAAGCAGACCCAGCGTTCGCTGTTCACCAACCTGCCGGCCGGCAGCCTGCCGCCGCTCGACCTGCTCGATGACCCGCCGGAGCAGAAGCCCGGCTACTCGACCGACACGCTCAAGGCGATGAGCCGCCAGGTTGAACTGAAGCTGTCGGATTTCGGCATCGAGGTCGAAGTCGTCGCAGTCCACCCCGGACCGGTGATCACGCGCTTCGAACTGCAGCCGGCGCCTGGCATCAAGGGCAGCCAGATTTCCAACCTTTCCAAGGACCTGGCGCGTGGCCTGAGCGTGATTTCGGTGCGCGTGGTCGACGTCATTCCGGGCAAGAGCGTGATCGGCCTGGAGATTCCGAACCAGAAGCGCGAGATCGTCTACCTGCGCGAGATCCTGTCGTCGGAGGTCTATGCAAAAGCAGCTTCGCCACTGACACTGGGCATGGGCAAGAGCATTTCCGGCAAGCCGCTGGTGTCCGACGTTGCGCGCATGCCGCATCTGCTGGTTGCCGGAACCACCGGCTCGGGCAAGTCGGTGGCCGTCAATTCGATGATCCTGAGCCTGATCTACAAGGCCACGCCCGACCAGGTGCGGATGATCATGGTCGATCCCAAGATGCTGGAGCTTTCGGTCTACGAAGGCATCCCGCACCTGCTCGCGCCGGTGGTCACCGACATGAAGGAGGCCGCCAACGCCTTGAGATGGTGCGTGGCCGAGATGGAGCGCCGCTACCGCCTGATGTCGCAACTGGGTGTGCGAAACCTGGCCGGCTACAACCGGAAAGTCAGCGAGGCGGCCGAAAATGGCGAGCCGATAATCGATCCGATGGTCGATCCGTCGACGCTGGCGGCCGGCGAGGAGCGGCCAAAACTCCAAAAGCTGCCGTTTATCGTGGTCATCGTCGACGAGTTCGCCGACATGATGATGATCGTCGGCAAGAAAGTCGAGGAATTGATCGCGCGCCTGGCGCAAAAGGCGCGTGCTTCGGGCATTCACCTGATCCTGGCCACGCAGCGTCCGTCGGTGGACGTCATCACCGGCCTGATCAAGGCCAACATCCCGACCCGCATGGCGTTCCAGGTATCGTCCAGGATCGATTCGCGCACCATTCTGGACCAGCAGGGCGCCGAAGCGCTTCTCGGCCACGGCGACATGCTCTACCTGCCGCCCGGCAGTGGTCTGCCGGAGCGAATCCACGGCGCCTTCGTCGACGACCACGAGGTTCACGGCGTGGTCGAGTGGCTGCGTTCCCAGGGCCAGCCCGATTACCTGGAGGAAGTGCTTGCCGATACCCAGACCATGGCCGACGGCCAGGTCGTGGGCCAGAACGGATTGCCCGAGGCGGCCGCCGGCGACGAGACCGACGAACTCTACGACAAGGCCGTCGCGCACGTCATCGACAGCCGCCGGGCCTCGATTTCCGGCGTTCAGCGTCACCTCAGGGTCGGCTACAATCGCGCCGCGCGCCTGATCGAGGAAATGGAGTCGCACGGCATCGTCAGTTCACCGGAGCACAACGGGCAGCGGGAAGTTCTGGCGCCAAAACATTAGCCCGTGGTTTTGCGAGTGTACGGTCTGGTATCGAGTGTTGATATCAGACACCACACGGTGTTGCGATCGACGGCATGGGCATGAGCCGGCCTGAGACATTGCTAATCATCGCTTTGCGGCAAAGCTTGAAGCACCATGATGGATCGAGGCGGTCGATATGGCGCGGAAATTTCAGCTCCGGTTCATCCAATCGCGGGCATACTCAAGACTGATTCAATCTGGAGTGAGACACTTTTGCGATCCTGTATATATAGTTTGTTGCTGATCCTGTGCGCCGGCGCTTTTTCCGGCCTTGCCGGCGCCCAGCCCGATGCGCGCGCGCTGCTTGATGAATTTGCCGAAGGCCTCGACAGCCTGCGCGCGGACTTTAGCCAGGTGACCGTCGACGGTCGCGGTGAACTCGTCGAGCAAAGCTCCGGAGAGATGTTTTTCCAGGCCCCGGACCGGATCCGCTGGGACTATCTCGAGCCTTTCCCACAGGTCATCGTCGCCGATGGCGAACAGTTGTGGCATTTTGACGAGGCGCTGGAGCAGGTAAGCGTGCGGCCGCAACCGGCGCCGGAGGAATCGCCGATGCTGGTGCTGACCCGCCCGGAACTGCTCGAGCGCTTTTATCGCATCCTGCCGTCGGACGAGCCCAATACCTTGCGATTCGAACCGCTGGCCGAGCAGGCCGACATCGAGATGGCGCGTCTGACGTTTCGTGACGGTACGCCGGTGGCGCTGGATCTGTTCGACCCGTTCGGCCAGTCGACCCGCCTGACGCTGGACAATATCCAGCGCAACCCCGAAATCGATGATTCGGTGTTCGAATTCGAGATTCCCGAGGGCGCCGATGTGCTCGAAGGTCTGTAATGCCGCCTGATCACGGCTGACACCGTTGGCGGCCTACGGCACGATACTGCTGCTGATCGCGCTCGGGCGGCTATTCGCTGCCGGTCGGGTGCTGCCCGACAATTCAGCCGACACGCTCAATCGCGTCGTCATTGTCTTGTGTCTGCCGGCCCTGATCTTTATCCACGTGCCGACGCTGGAGCCTTCACTGGACCTGTTGCCGCTGGTGCTCACGCCGTGGCTTCTGCTGGCAATGAGCATTGCCATGGTGCTGCTTGCATCGCGCTGGCTCGGCTTTTCACGACCGGTGACCGCGGTGCTGCTGGTGCTGATTCCGCTGGGCAACACTTCATTTCTCGGGTTTCCGCTGATCGAGGCGCTGCTGGGTCCCGACAAGGTTCGCTTTGCCGTCGTTTATGACCAGTTCGGCTCGTTCCTGATTGTTTGTACCCACGTGCTGTTCGTGGTTGCCTGGTACGGCGACGGACCGATACCGACGCCCGGGATGATCGCGCGCCGCATCGCCGGCTTTCCGCCCTTCGTCGCTCTGATCGGTGCGCTGGTTCTGGGCAATGCCTGGTTTCCGGACTGGTTGATGACCCTGGCCGAAGCCTTCGCCGATATGTTGTTGCCGCTGGTGACACTCGCGGTGGGCTTGCAGCTGAAGCTGAAGCTGGTCCGCGAATATCGATTGCCTTTGCTGCTTGGTCTTGCCGGAAAACTGCTGTTGCTGCCGCTGGCGGCGCTGCTGATCGGAAAGATGCTGGCGGTGCCGTCGCCGGTGTTCGACGTCTTGGTTCTGGAATCGGCCATGCCGCCGATGATTACCGCAGCAGCGCTGGCTTCCAGCGCACGGCTGGCGCCCCCGCTGGCCTCGGCCATGGTGGCCTGGGGGGTGTTGTTTTCAGCCGTCACGGTGCCGATGTGGAATGGGCTTGCCGCGGCGATGCGCTGAAACCGAACGCTTTCCAAAGCCCGATCGGAGATTCTTCCAAACGGTACAATCGGTTCCACCGACCACACCGGATCACCGATGGACCCGCACCAGATCACGCTGACCCGTCCCGACGACTGGCATCTGCACCTTCGCGACGGCGCCGTGCTCGAAGCCGTTCTGCCCGCCACGGCGCGTTGTTTCGCGCGCGCGATCGTCATGCCGAACCTCAAGCCACCGGTGACCAGCGTGGCCCAGGCCGCCGGCTACCGCGACCGCATTCTCGCGGCTTTGCCCGAAGGCATGCAGTTCGAGCCCCTGATGACGCTTTATCTGACCGACAACACCAGTCCGGACGAAATACGCCGGGCTGCCGAAAGCGATTTTGTGCATGCAGTGAAATACTATCCGGCCGGGGCGACGACCCATTCGGATCTCGGTGTGACCGACCTGCGCCATACCTATCCGGCGCTGGAGGCGATGCAGGAAAGCGGTCTGCCGCTGTTGCTGCATGGCGAGGTCACCGATCCCGGCGTCGATATTTTCGACCGCGAAGCGGTTTTCGTCGAGCATCAACTGGCCGTGCTTACGCGGACCTTTCCGGCGCTGCGCATGGTCCTCGAGCACGTCACGACAGCCGATGCGGTCGACTTCGTACAGGGCGCGCCGGGCCATATCGGCGCGACCATTACCGCCCACCATCTGCTGCTTAACCGCAATGCCCTGTTCGAAGGCGGGTTGCGCCCGCATCATTACTGCCTGCCGATCGTCAAGCGCGAAACCCACCGGCGTGCCCTGCTGGATGCCGCGACCAGTTCCAGCGGCAAGTTTTTCCTGGGTACCGATTCGGCGCCGCACCCGAGGCAAGCCAAGGAATCGGATTGCGGTTGCGCCGGGATCTACAGCGCACCGGCGGCGCTCGAGTTGTATGCGGAAGCTTTCGAGGCGGCCGGCGCGCTGGAGCGCCTGGAGGCCTTTGCCAGCTTCCACGGGCCGGACTTTTACGGTCTGCCGCGCAATCGTGGGCAGGTGACGCTGCAGCGCCGGCCCTGGCGCATGACCGAAAGCCTGGATGCCGGCGCCGACGAGATCGTGCCGATGCGCGCCGGCACGATGCTCGATTGGCGGCTGCTGGACCAGGCGGGGGCCTGATTGATGGACCCGATCATCCTGTTTTTCCTGCTCGGTCTGGGCGCCGGCCTGCTCAAGTCGGAACTGCGCCTGCCGCCGGCGGTCTACGAGATCGTCAGCATTTTGTTGTTGCTCTCGATCGGCCTGAAAGGCGGGGTCGAACTGGCGCGCCAGCCTTTTGCGAGCCTGCTTCCCGACATCATTGCATCGATTCTGCTGGGCATCGTGCTGACGCTGGCGGCCTATCCGCTGCTGCGGCTTGCCGGGCGTTTTCCGCGCGCCGATGCCGCCTCGATTGCGGCCCACTATGGTTCGGTCAGCGTCGGCACCTTTGCAGTTGCCGTGGCCTGGCTCGCAGCGCGCGGTATCGCCTACGAACCCCATCTCCCGCTGCTGCTGGTCGTGCTCGAAATTCCGGCGATTCTGGTGGGCATCCTGCTGGTTCGCGGCATTACCGGGAAAACCCGGTGGGGCCAGGTGACGCACGAGGTTTTTCTAGGCAAGGGTATTATCCTGCTGGTCGGCGGCCTGCTGATCGGCTGGCTGTCGGACCCGGCCGGTCTTGAATCGATCGCCCCGCTGTTTTTCGATCTGTTCAAGGGCATCCTGGCGGTCTTCCTGCTGGAGATGGGCCTGATCGCCGCTAAACAGGCCGGCAGCCTGCGTCGCTATGGTTTGTTCCTGGTCGGCTTTGGCATCGCGATGCCGCTGTTCGGCGCGGTCGTCGGCAGCTTGCTTGGGTTCGCGCTCGGGTTTTCACCGGGCGGCACCATGCTGCTGGCTACGCTGGCGGCCAGTGCCTCCTACATCGCCGTGCCGGCGGCGATGCGCATCTCGGTGCCCGAGGCCAACCCGACGTTGTCGCTGACCGCGTCGCTGGGAATTACATTTCCATTCAACGTGCTGATCGGAATCCCGCTTTACTGGGAAATGGCCGGTCGATTGCACGCTTTTGCCGGAGGCGGGTAAATGATCGAAGCGCAGACATCAGGAATACGCAAGCTTTTGACCGTGGTGACCGAAGCGGCGCTGGAAAGTGCGCTGACACGCGATCTGGAGCGCCTGGGCGCACACGGCTACACCGTCAGCAACGCGCGCGGCAAGGGCAGCCGCGGCGTTCGCGAAGCCGGTTGGGAGGCCGATAGCAACATCCGGGTCGAGGTTGTTTGCGACGACGCCACGGCCCGTCGAATCGCGGCATTTTTGCAGCAGCAATACTACGACGATTACGCCATGATTCTGTTGCTGGGCGAGGTCGAAGTGCTGCGGCCGGATAAATTTTGAATTCGATAATGGCCCGCCTGGGCACCAGCGATGAGGATTTGCAGACCGCGGCTGACTTGCTGGCTGCCGGCCGGCTGGTCGCCGTGCCCACCGAAACCGTCTATGGCCTGGCCGCCGATGCCGCCAACCCGGCGGCAGTCGCGCGGATTTTCGAGGTCAAGGGCCGGCCGGCCGATCATCCGCTGATCGTTCATCTGCCCGATGCCGGCGCCATGTTCGATTGGGCGCGCGAGCTCCCGGCGGCAGCCACCACGCTGGCAGCGCATTTCTGGCCCGGACCGCTGACGCTGGTTTTGAAGCGTTCGTCCCGGGCATCCGACCTGATCACCGGCGGGCAGGATACGGTCGGCCTTCGGGTGCCGGGCCATCCGGTCGCCCTGCGGCTGCTCAAATGCTTTGGCGGCGCGCTGGCCGCACCCTCGGCGAATCGTTTTGGGCGCATCAGCCCGACCACGGCCGAGCATGTGATCGACGAACTCGGCGATGCCGTCGATGCGGTCATCGACGGCGGACCCTGCCGGGTCGGGGTCGAGTCGACGATTGTCGACCTGACCGGCGACCGGCCGACGATTCTAAGACCCGGCATGATCGGTATCGCGGAACTGGCTTCCGTACTCGGCAGCGCGCCGATGATCGCCGACCTGGCGACCGGGCCCCGCGCACCGGGCCGTCTGGCCAGCCACTATGCGCCGCAAACGCCGCTGGAACTGGTCCCGTCGCAGGCGTTGGAGTCGCGCTTGCGTTATTGGTGCGAGCAAGGCCGGCGGGTCGTCGTCATGGCGCCCGGTCCTGCGCCCCGGTCGATGCCGGAGGAACAATGGCAGGAAATGCCGACCGAAGCGGAGTGCTACGCAAAGCGCCTGTATGCACAACTGCGAGCGCTGGACGAGCGGGGCCTGGACCGAATCCTGGTCGAAATTCCGCCGCCAGGTTCGCAATGGGATGCAATACGGGATCGGCTGCACCGGGCTGCCAGCGAATCCTGAATGGATTGCCGAGCGTGGCCTGAAGGGCCGCGAACAGGGAATTTTGGCGCCAGCACCCGAACGATCCATGGCCCCCGATGTTTTGTCGTCCACCCAAAAACAGTCGGGGTTTGACACTAAAGCATTCGTGCACATCGAGCCGGGTTGGGGAACCGCTGAAACTGGTCTCGGCGCCGTAAACAGACAGAATTGCAAAAGTTTTCGGGACCCGGAAACGGCTTGCCCGGTACAAAGCGCCGGGCATAAAAAAAGGCCGACATCACTGTCGGCCCTTTCGGGGATCTTGGTGGAGGCGGGGGGAGTCGAACCCCCGTCCGCGAACCATTTGATCCTGGTTCTACATGCTTAGCCCGCTCAATTTTTTCTCATCGTCATGCCGTCCGAGGGGCAGGGCATACATGACGACCAGTTGCGGTTTGATTTGACATCTGGCCCCGAAACTCGACCAGATGCGATCCTGCTAAGTGATCCCGAGTCGGAAGCGCAGGCTCAACCGGTCAGGAGCAAGCTGGTTTTTAAGCAGCTAGTGCGTAGTTGTCGTCGTTGGCAACTAACAATTTGCAGCCAGGTTTAACGAGGGTTGCTGCCTCCTCGGCATGCCCCAGGGTACGTCCGATCCACGTCGAAGCCAGAGCGCCCCCGAAAAGTGTTACGAGAAGATAGACACAGGCTTGTGCCAAAAAGTTCCATAGTCCCGAACACCGTTGGCAGTATACGCCTCAACAACGGTTGTGGCCAGGCTTTGGGTGGCCCAACAAGCAAGCTGCCGGATTCATCGCTGCTTGAGAATGCGGCCTTTTTCGCGCTGCCAGTCGCGTTCTTTCTCTGTGTGCCGCTTGTCGTGCTCTTTCTTGCCTTTGGCCAGCGCAATTTCAACCTTGACCTTGCCGTTTTTCCAGTACATTGCCGTCGGCACCAGGGTGTAGCCCTTGCGCTCGACTTGCCCGATCAGGCGGTTGAGCTCTGATTTATGCAGCAACAGCCGCCGGGTTCGCATCGAATCGGTATTGACGTGGGTGGAGGCCGAGGTCAGCGGATTGATCACGCAGCCGAACAGAAAGGCCTCGCCGCCGCGCACCAGCACGTGGCTTTCTCCAAACTGGGCGTTGCCGGCGCGCAGCGACTTGACTTCCCAGCCCATCAGCGAAACGCCGGCTTCCAGGCGCTCCTCGAGGTGATACTCGAATCGGGCGCGCTTGTTGACCGCGATTGTGGACGATCCATCCGAAGACATTGGTGCAGGTCCGGTTGCCAGCAAAGCTTGCCAGTCTATCGTATCCGGGTGATCGGCAGGTTGATCAGGTAGAATTTCAGCCTATGCCTGAAGTCAACCGCTTTGCGTTGGTCCCTCATTCTCCCGAACAGATGTTCGATCTGGTTCGTGACGTTGAACGCTACCCGGAATTTTTGTCCTGGGTGGTTGCGGCACGGGTCCACGAGCAAAGCGAACACCACCAGTTGGCATCGCTGGAGGTTTCGGTTGCCGGCATCACACGGCAGGTCACCACTCGCAATGAACTGAAGCCGGGCGAGCATTTGACGCTTGATCTCGCAGAGGGGCCGTTTCGCCATTTTTCAGGCCAGTGGCGTTTTACCGATCTTGGAATTGGCTGCCGCATCGAATTGTCGCTGGGCTTCGATTTCGACAACCCGGTCCTGGTTGCTGCCTTCAGCCGCGGTTTCGTCAAGGTCGCCAATCGCATGGTCGACGACTTTTGTCGTCGCGCCGACACGCTCTATGGGTGAATCGCGCTGCAGTAAAACGTTGACCGCGGAGGTTGCCGTGGCATGGCCGAAGTTGCAAGTCGTGGTCGCAGTCTCGCTTTATGAAGGGGCGACAGTCGCCGATGCGATCGATGCATCGGGCTTCAAAAAACGTTTTCCGGAGTTGGAAATACGGGCCGACCGGGTCGGCGTATTCGGCAGTCTGCGTGCGCTCGATGCTCCGCTTTCCGGCGGCGATCGGGTCGAAATCTACCGCCCGCTGAAAGTGGATCCCAAAACTGCACGTCGGCTCGCAGCCTTAAAATGAGCCGTTGCAGGAGCCGGAAAATGAGTCGCTACGGGAGCTGGCCCGACGGTTCGGTCAATCCTGGTCGTTGTCGCCAGGCTCGCCGTCGTCCTGTCCGGGTTCTCGTGGCGGCAAAACCGGCCGATTGGTGTTGGGGTCGATGATCTCGAGCTCGTCGATCTCGGCCTCTGCCGCCCTGGCATTTTCGAGATAATTCCCGCTGAATTCGACCACCCGGTCGTTTTCGAAGCGGATTGTCAAAGTGCGTAAATCCGGCTTGCCACCGCGCCTGGAAAAGGAATTGATGTAATCCCAGCGGTCGGCGTGAAACGGGTTGTCGACTGCCGGAGACCCCAGCAGTACCGAAACCTGGCGTTTGGTCATGCCGGTTTCGAGCTGTTCGATATCTTCGAGATCCAGCACGTTGCCCTGCTGGATGCTTTGCTTATAGACAATGTTGCAGCCGGCCAGACATATGACCAGCAGCAGAATGAACAATCGAGACATGAACTTGATATCTGCGGCAGAATTGGGCTGAATGATACAATAGACAACTGTTAAAACGGTGTTGATCGCATGTCCGAAGAAACCCGCGACCTGAGAAAGGCCGGATTGAAGGTCACTTTGCCGCGCTTGCGCATTTTGCAATTGCTCGAGCGGGCGCGACAAAAACATGTCACCGCCGACGACGTCCACAGGTTGTTGATCGACAAGGGCGAAGACATTGGACTGGCGACGGTCTATCGTGTGCTCAATCAGTTCGAAACCGCCGGGCTGATTCGCAAGCATATGTTCGACGATGGCTCCGGCCGATCGGCACAGGCCTGCTATGAACTCGACGAGGGCGGTCACCATGACCACATGGTGGATCTTGAGTCCGGCGAGGTGATCGAGTTTTTCGACGAGCAGATCGAAAAACTCCAGGATGAAATCGCAGCCCGTCATGGCTACGAGATCATCGACCACTCGCTGGTTCTCTACGTGCAGAAAAAATCCGATTGATCGCACGCGGGTCGGTCATCCATTGCGATGATCGACGGTTTGCCGGTGCGTTGTCCGGTTACTGGGCGCCTTTGTTAATTTCCCCAGCTGGTTGTTGCCGGCCCCGCCCCTGCAGGCGTGACAACATCTCGCGACGGTTGGCAGGAGTCAGCTGGTAAAGCCGACTGGTAAAGAAGGCGTGCTTACGGGGCGGACATGTTCCCGGGCGATTTTGTTTCATGGCTCGCCTCGAGCATCGAGCGGGCATGACGCACGCTGGTTTCCGATCGAGCCGAGCCCAGCATGCGGGCCAGTTCGGTGACGCGTTGTTCCTGGGACAGGGTTTCGACCGATACGTGGGTCGAAGCTTGTCCCGGCTGTTTGACGACCCTGAATTGCTGGTCGGCGCAGGCCGCTACCTGAGCCAGGTGGGTGACGCAAAATGCCTGGCCGTGACGACTGGCCTGGCTCAGAAACGCACCGACCTGGTGCGCGGTCTCGCCGCCGACGCCGGCATCGATTTCGTCGAAAACCCGGACCAGGCCGGCGATCGGCTCGGATGACGCGATGATCATGGCCAGGCTCAGGCGCGACAATTCGCCGCCGGAGGCTACCCGCCGCAACGGCTTGGGCGATTGCCCGGGGTTGGCTGAAAACTCGATCTCCACGTGGTCGGCGCCGCCTGCACTTACGACACGATCGGCGTTGAATTCGATTGCGAAAACAAGTTTCGCATCGGTCATGCCGAGTGCAGCGAGTGCCCGGCCAACATTGTCACTCAGTGTGGCGGCCGCCTTCTCGCGTGCATTGTGCAGCTTTTCAGACTGCTTGCGCCAGGCCTGGTGCGCCTGATCTAGGCGCTGCTCGGCGGCGAGCCGATCGCTGTCGAAATTTTCGATGCGCGCCAGGCGGTCGGCCATTTCGGTCCGGAATTCGGTCAATTGCTCGGGCTCGATGCGGTGCTTGCGCGCCAGTTCGATCGCCCGGGTCAAGCGCCGGTCGACCTGTTCCAGTTTTTGCGGGTCGGTTTCCAGTGATTCGTTGAGGCGGTTCAATTCGGCGCCCGCCTCGTCGAGATTGACCGCGGCGGTGGCGATCATCTCGATCACATCAGCCAGGGCCGGTTCGCGGTCGGCCAGCGTCTCCAGCGCCCGCCGTGCGGCATGGACCTGCGTCACTGCGCCATCGTGCAAGTCGCTGTCGAGCACATCCAGTGCGCGGGCGTAGGCCGCGCGCAGTTCTTCGACCGACGCCAGCCGCCGTTGGCGGGTCTCGAGTCTGGCGATTTCACCTTCGGCCAGGTCCAGTGTGTCGAGTTCGGCGAGCTGGAATTTCAGCAGCTCCCGGTCGTCGGCGCTGCCGGCGCGTGCCAGTAGACGATCGAGCGCCGTCGAATGATCATGGTATTGCGCGGCTGATGCGGCAACCGCGGCGAGCAGTTTCTGGTCGACATGGCGGTCCAGCCACTGTCGCTGAAAGCGGCTGTCGGCCAGCTGCTGATGTTCGTGCTGGCCGTGGATTTCCACCACCATCGAGCCGATCTCCCGGAGCTGACCGACGGTGGCCGGCTGGCCGTTGATCCAGGCTTTCGAGCCGCCTTCGGCCAGGATTGCGCGACGCAACAGCAGCAGGCCTTCGTCGTCCATCGACTGGTCGACCAGCCAGTGCAGGGCAGGGTGGCCGGGTGTGAGCGTGAAGCGTGCCGAAAGGTCGGCACGCTTGCGGTCCTGGGCCACCAGCGTGCCGTCGGCTCGATCGCCGAGCAGTAGCCCGAGGGCATCGATGACGATCGACTTGCCGGCGCCCGTTTCTCCGGTAATCGCGGAAAATCCGGCGCTGAAATCCAGTTCGAGCTGATCGATGATCGTAAAGTCGCGGATAGCGAGCGAACGCAGCATGCGGTTCCTTAAGTTACAGCGCGCCGGGGACGCGGCGCAAATTACCCGGGTACTTCCTATTGTATTCGGTTGCAATCGCGCAAACCGAGCCCCATCTTTTGCCGCAGCAAGGAAATTCTGCCTGTCGGCGAGCGGGTCATTCGGGCCCGCTCGCCGACAGGCAGCGACATACAGGCGAGCTGTTCAGGAGTCAGCAGTCCATGAACGAAAATAAAGAGCAAAATCCCCGGCCCGGCCCGGGCAACGATGAACCGGGCGACGAAACCCCGCCATCGAATTCGAATGAGGCGAGCATCGATGAATCAAGGGTCGCTGAATCCAGCGCAGAGGAATCAGGTCAGGATCGTTCCTCGCCGGATGCGGGCGGCGTGTCCGGAGCGCCCGAAATGGCAGAGGAAAACGTGCGCCTGAAGGAAACATTGTTGCGCTTGCGTGCAGAAATGGACAACCGCGAAAAGCGCCTGGAACGCGAAATGGTCAAGACACGCAAGTTTGCGCTGGAAAGCCTGTTGCGCGACCTGATCCCGGTTCTGGATTCGCTGGATCAGGCGCTGGCGGCCGAGCCTGCCGATTCCCAGGCCGTGGCTGCGGGCGTGGAACTGACCCGGCGCCAGGCCATCGAGGTGCTGACCCGGCATGGTCTGGAGGTTCTCGATCCGGCCGGCGAGGCCTTCGACCCGAACTGGCACGAGGCCGTGACGACCCAGCCCAGCACCGAGCAGCCGTCCGACTCGGTACTGCAGGTGCTGCAGAAAGGCTATCGGCTCAACGAGCGACTGATTCGCCCGGCACGGGTAATCGTCGCGCGTGCGCCGTAAGCGCGGGCTTTGATGACCGAACCCCAGTGGTCTGGGTGGCTGGCAGCTGCGGGCGGGCTGGGAAAGTTTGAAAAGCCCGGTCCCGGACCCCACTAAGCGGATTGGAAAGGGCAATTAACGACGGCGAACGCGAGTTCGCGCAACCAATTTCAGGAAAGCAATACAGGACTTAACGATATGAGCAAGATTATCGGCATTGATCTGGGTACCACCAACTCCTGCGTGGCAGTCATGGAAGGCGGCAAGACCCGGGTAATCGAAAACGCCGAGGGCGATCGTACGACACCGTCGATCGTGGCGTTTACCAAAGACGACGAAGTGCTGGTCGGACAGCCGGCCAAACGCCAGGCGGTGACCAACTCGGAGCGAACGCTGTATGCGGTCAAGCGCCTGATCGGGCGCAAGTACTCCGAAGATGTGGTCCAGAAGGACAAGGACCTTGTCGGCTACAAGATCGTGGAAGCCGACAATGGCGACGCCTGGGTGGAAGTCGACGGCAAGAAGATCGCACCCCCGGAGATCGCGGCACGTGTCTTGATGAAGATGAAGAAAACGGCCGAGGACTACCTGGGTGAAGAAGTGACCGAAGCGGTCATTACCGTGCCGGCCTACTTCAACGATTCCCAGCGCCAGGCAACCAAGGATGCCGGCAAGATCGCCGGCCTGACCGTACGCCGCATCATCAACGAACCGACCGCGGCTGCACTGGCCTATGGTCTGGACAAAAAAGGCGCCGATCGCAAGATCGCCGTTTACGATCTGGGCGGCGGCACCTTCGATATTTCGATCATTGAAATCGCCGATGTCGACGGCGAGAAGCAGTTCGAAGTGCTGGCCACCAACGGCGATACCTTTCTGGGTGGAGAAGACTTCGACAAGCGCCTGCTGGACTACCTGATCTCGGAGTTCAAGAAAGACCAGGGCGTGGATCTCAAAAAGGATCCACTGGCGTTGCAGCGGCTGCGCGAAGCCGCCGAGCGGGCCAAGATCGAGCTGTCTGCCGGTCAGCAGACCGAAGTCAACCTGCCTTACATCACGGCCGACCAGAGCGGTCCGAAGCACCTGAGCATCAAGGTCACCCGGGCCAAGCTCGAGTCGCTGGTGCAGGATCTGGTCAAGCGCACCATCGAGCCCTGCAAGACCGCGCTCAACGATGCCGGCCTGAAGATCGGCGACGTCGACGAAGTCATTCTCGTCGGCGGCCAGACACGCATGCCGCTGGTGCAGAAGTCGGTGCAGGACTTCTTTGGCCGCGAGCCGCGCAAGGACGTCAATCCCGACGAGGCCGTGGCCGTCGGTGCCGCGATCCAGGGTGGCGTGCTGCAGGGCGACGTCAAGGATGTGCTGCTGCTCGACGTCACGCCGCTTTCGCTGGGCATCGAGACGCTCGGCGGCGTATTCACCAAGCTGATCGAGAAGAACACCACGATCCCGACCAAGGCTTCGCAAGTGTTCTCGACCGCCGAAGACAACCAGGGCGCCGTGACCGTGCACGTGTTGCAGGGTGAGCGCGAACGGGCGGACGCCAACAAGTCGCTGGCGCGCTTCGACCTGACCGGCATCCCCCCGAAGCCGCGCGGGATGCCGCAAATCGAGGTGAGTTTCGATATCGATGCCAACGGTATCCTGCACGTGTCGGCCAAGGACAAGGAAACCGGCAAGGAGCAGCGAATCGAGATCAAGGCCGGCTCCGGACTGGACGAATCCGAGATCGAGAAAATGGTCCGGGATGCCGAAGCGCATCGTGAAGAAGACAAGCGGTTCCATGAGCTGGTGACCACGCGTAACTCGGCCGAGGCGCTGGCGCACTCGACCCGCTCGATGCTCGGCGAGCAGGAAGGCAAGGTCGACGAGGCCGTCCGCAAGCCGGTTGAAGAGGCGATCGACAAGGTCGAGGAGGCCATCAAGGGCGACGACAAGGACGCCATCGATGCTGCGGTCAAGGCACTCGAGGAGGCCAGCACCGCGTTGTACCAGGCCGTATCGCAGGCCGAGGCCGCCGCCCAGGAAGGCGCCGAATCGCAGGCTGAAGGCGAGTCCGGCGAGCAGGCACCCGAAGATGTCGTCGACGCCGAGTTCACCGAGGTCGACGACGAGAAGAAGTGATCAAGCCGGGCACCATCGGCCGCAGGTCGGTCGATGGTGCTTGAAGCTTGCATCGCCAGGGATTCAGGAGCGTGCCGCCGTCGGCGGCATGTTTGCATCAAAGTATTGAGAATTGCAGGGTATCGATGAGTCAGCGTGATTATTACGAAGTTTTGGGCATCGCTCGGGATGCATCGGTGGGTGACCTTAAAAAGGCCTATCGCCGCCTGGCAATGAAATATCATCCGGATCGAAATCCGGACGATGACAGTGCTCCGGATCGTTTCAAAGAGGTTCAGCAAGCCTACGAAGTGCTCAAGGACGAGCAAAAAAGAGCCGCCTACGATCGCTATGGCCACGATGCGGTCAACGGCCAGAACGGTGGCTTCGGACGCGGCGCCGGAGGTGCTGCAGGCTTCGGCGACGTCAACGACATCTTCGGAGATATTTTTGGCGACATTTTCGGCGGCCGACGCCGCGGTGGCCAGGCACGCTCGAATCGGGGTCATGACCTGCGCTACACGCTGGAGCTGGATCTGGAAGAGGCGGTCCACGGCGTCACGCGCGACATTCGGGTGCCCGGCATCGGCAAGTGTTCCAGCTGCAGCGGCTCGGGTTCAACCAGCGGCAAGATGCAGGTGTGCTCCAGCTGTGGCGGCGCCGGCCAGGTGCGCATGCAGCAGGGTATCTTCTCGGTTCAGCAGACCTGCCCGACCTGTGGCGGTTCCGGACGCGAAATCAGTGATCCATGCAACGTTTGCGACGGAACCGGCCAGGTGCGCGAGACCCGCACGCTGCAGGTCAAGGTGCCGCCGGGTGTCGACAATGGCGACCGCATCCGCTTGACCGGCGAGGGCGCCGCCGGCGCCCAGGGCGGCCTGGCCGGCGACCTGTACGTTGATATCGAGGTTCGCCGGCATCAGTTGTTTGAGCGAGACGGCGACCAGCTGCTGGCCGATATCCCGATCCCGATCACCACTGCCATTCTCGGCGGCCAGATCAAGGTGCCGACGCTCGACGGGTCAGTGATGCTCAAGGTGCCCAGCGAGACCCAGACCGGGCGCACTTTCCGCCTGCGCGGCAAGGGCATCAAGTCGGTGCGCAGTTCCAGGCCCGGAGACTTGATGGTTCGGATCGTCGTCGAGACGCCGGTCAACCTCAACCGCAAGCAAAAGGAGTTGCTCAAGCAGCTCGACGAGACCATGCACGACGATGAGAAAACCGACAACAGCCCCAAAACCAGGGGCTGGGGCAATGCGGTCAAGGAGTTTTTCGACCGGATGGGTTTTTGAACCAGGAGCCTGTCGGGCTTGATCGATCCAAAGCGATGGAAAGCCGGCTGGAGTCAGATTTTTTGATCTTTTGAGGCGAATAGCGGGTCTATTTAACGAAACAGAGCGAAGAATCTGGCCCAATCCGGCTTTTCCGCGGCAGTAAATAAACAGTAGACCAGCGTTAAGTCCGACAGGCTCCTAGCCCATCTTTCGGGGCTTGATGCATCGGAGTTTCGGTGTCGGCAGCCTGGCTGCAGTCGACATCGGCAGCAATGCTGTGTTCGCTATAATCCGGGCATGCAATCTGGAAGCTCGCGGTGTCGTTGAATATTCTGCTTAGCGGTGCAACTGGTCGGATGGGTCGGGAAATCGAACAGCTGGCGTCCGCCGACCCGGCGCTGGAGATCGCAGCACGCGCCAGTTCGACCGGCTTTTTCGACCCACCCCAAAAGTTGGCGGGACAGACCGTCCTGATTGACTTTTCCAATCCGGATTTGTGCGCGCAAAGCCTTGAATTCTCTCGTTTGCACGGTTTGCCGATGGTGATCGGCACCACTGGCCTGGATGACTGCCTGCAGCGCCAGGTCGATGCCTCGGCCGTACATGTTCCGATTTGCCAGGCAGCCAATTTTTCGGTCGGCGTCAACCTGTTGTTGAAACTGGTTGCCGATGTCGCCGGCGCGCTGACCGCTTCGGATTTCGATGTCGAGATTTCCGAAATCCATCACCGCCGGAAAGTCGACGCACCGTCGGGTACGGCGCTGGCGTTGGGCCGGGCGGTTGCCGATGCGCGCGGCCGGCGCCATGAAGATCTCGCCGCGTTCGACCGGCACGCCACCAAAAGCGCCCGGCCGGAAGGCCAGATCGGCTACCAGGCAGTTCGCGGTGGTGATGTGGCCGGCGAGCATACGGTGTATTTCCTCGGCTCCGGCGAGCGGCTCGAGTTGGCGCATCGCGCGACCGATCGCGTCATATTCGCCAAAGGCGCGCTGCGCGCGGCCCGCTGGCTTGTCGGTCGGCCGCCGGGTTTGTATTCCATGGCGGATGTATTGGGCGTGGGCCGGGTTTGACCCCGGTTTTCGGTTTCGGAGCCCGGGTCCTTGATCCAAAGCTGCAATGGCGTTTCATTGTGCGCTTGCCGGCACCGGCTTTTCGGGGTGCCTGAAACCCGCCTTGTCTACCGCCCCTCTTGCTGCGACGCCTTCAGGCCCGCGCCTGCGACGTTTAGCCCGATTGCGCATCCTTATCGGACAGGCAAGTCCGCTTGCGGTGCACTCGGTCGCGAAACGCCGGAGCCACTGTGCTTGACGACCCCTCGCAACGGAAGGGTGGTGAATGCGGCAGCTGAAAAGCAGATAAAAATTATTTTTCGACGACGGCCGGTCGCCGACCCGATGCTGGATGTTCGCGGATGGTGTTTTGGGTCGGGTTCTGGTTGGGGCTCGAATCCCGGTGCGGGGCTCTGATAGCGGCAATTAACACCAGTCGTCGTGATCGGCCAGCTCCGGCAGGCTTCTGGTGTGCGGCTTGTTCAGGCCGGATTTTAGACCTGAAAATATTCGTGCCCGCCGGAGTCTGGCACGAGCTGCTTGCTGGTTTTGCCGTATTCGGCCCGAATTCTCCAGCCGAGCCGCAAACCTGAATCCCAGGCTCCTGAAACCTTAAACCCGGAGCCGAAATTCAATTATAATTTGCTGTCGAGCGCCGGGTGTTGCCCGGGATTCGACAAACGGGGCGCTACCGCCCCGTTTTGCCTGCCTGGAGAGTGGTTTGTCTCAGCAAAAAGCAGTTTTGGCACTGGAAGACGGCACGCTGTTTTTCGGGACCGGTTTCGGCGCGCCTGGCACGGCGGTCGGCGAGGTGGTCTTCAATACCGCGATGACCGGTTACCAGGAAATCCTGAGCGATCCAAGCTACGCCGGGCAGCTGGTCACCCTGACGATGCCGCACATCGGCAACACCGGCACGAATCCCGAAGACATGGAGTCCGATCGCGCGCGTGCCGGCGGGCTGATCGTGCGCGATTGCCCGCGCATTTGCAGTTCTTGGCGGGCTACGCAGACCTTGCCGGAATGGTTGTCGGAACAGGGTCTGGTGGCAATTTCCGATATCGACACGCGCGCACTGACCGCGCGCTTGCGTGAAACCGGTTCGCAGAACGGCTGCATCATCAGCGGTCACGAAGTCGATTCGGCACAAGCGCTGGGCCAGGCAAAGAGCTGCCCGGCAATGCTCGGGCAGGATCTCGCCGGCGCCAATTCCTGCGCCCAGGCGTATCCGTGGACCGAAGGCTCGCCGGCGATCGAGTCGCGGCTGCCTGCGGCCGGCAGCGAGGCCCGTCACGTGGTCTGCTACGACCTGGGTACAAAGCGGAATATCCTGCGGCTGCTGGTCGATGCCGGCTGTCGCGTCACGGTCGTGCCGGCGCGCTATCCGATCGAGCAGGCCCTGGCGCTGAAGCCCGATGGCTTCCTGATTTCCAATGGTCCGGGTGATCCGGAGCCGTGCGCCTATGCCGTCGATGTTATCCGGGAGTTGCTGGAAAAGCGCATCCCGACATTCGGTATTTGCCTGGGGCATCAGCTGCTGGCGCTGGCGGCCGGTGCGAAAACGATCAAAATGAAGTTCGGCCACCACGGCGCCAACCATCCGGTCCAGGATCTGCAAACCGGGCGGGTTTTGATCACCAGCCAGAACCACGGTTTTTCCGTCGACGAGGCCAGTTTGCCCGGCGGCGTCACGGCCACGCATCGATCGCTGTTCGACGGCAGCCTCCAGGGCATTCGCATCGATGGCGCCCCGGCTTTCGGCTTTCAGGGTCACCCGGAAGCCGGCCCCGGCCCGCACGACTTGCGGCCTTTATTCGACCTGTTTGCCGATATGATGAATTCTGCCGATGCCCAAGCGTAACGATATCCAATCCATCCTGGTCATCGGCGCCGGTCCGATCGTGATCGGCCAGGCCTGCGAGTTCGATTACTCGGGCGTCCAGGCCGTACGCGCGCTGCGCGCCGAGGGCTTTCGCGTGATCCTGGTCAATTCCAATCCGGCCACGATCATGACCGATATGGAAACCGCCGATGCGGTCTATATCGAGCCGGTTCGCTGGGATTTCGTGCGCGAGGTCATTGCGCGCGAGCGACCCGATGCGCTGTTGCCGACCATGGGCGGTCAAACCGCGCTCAATTGTGCGCTGGACCTGGTTCGCGAAGGCGTTCTGGAGGAGTTCGGCGTTGAGCTCATCGGCGCATCGCGCGAGGCGATCGACATGGCCGAGGATCGCGAGCAGTTCAAGAACGCCATGGCCGATATCGGCCTGGAGACGCCGACGGCCGAGATGGCGCGCAACATCGAGCAGGCCATCGAGGTGCAGCAGCGCATCGGCTTCCCGACCATCATCAGGCCATCGTTCACGCTGGGCGGCTCCGGCGGCGGCATTGCCTACAACTACGACGAGTTCATCGAAATCGTCACCAACGGCCTGGAGCTTTCGCCGACCAGCGAAGTGCTGCTCGAAGAGTCGGTGCTGGGCTGGAAAGAGTTCGAGATGGAGGTTGTGCGCGACCGGGTCGACAACTGCATCATCATCTGTTCGATCGAAAACATCGACCCGATGGGCATTCATACCGGCGATTCGATTACCGTTGCGCCGGCGCTGACGCTGACCGATCGCGAATACCAGCTCATGCGGGATGCGTCGATCGCCGTGCTGCGCAAGATCGGCGTCGAAACCGGCGGTTCGAACGTGCAGTTCGCGATCAATCCCGAAGACGGACGCATGGTCGTTATTGAAATGAACCCGCGCGTGTCGCGCTCATCGGCGCTGGCCTCCAAGGCCACCGGGTTTCCGATTGCCAAGGTCGCAGCCAAGCTGGCCGTAGGTTATACACTTGACGAACTGGCCAACGAGATCACCGGCGGCGCCACACCGGCATCGTTCGAGCCGACCATCGACTATATCGTCACCAAGATCCCGCGCTTCGCGTTCGAGAAATTTCCGGCTTCGAGCAAGCGCCTGACCACGCAGATGAAATCTGTAGGCGAGGCGATGGCGATCGGCCGAACCTTCAAGGAATCGCTGCAAAAGGCCCTGCGCAGCCTCGAGGTCGGGCTCGACGGCTTCGACTCGCTGCCGCTGGACGAACATCCGGACCTGGATGGCGAAACGCTGCTGAAGCGCGAGTTGCACGAAGCCGGCCCGGAACGGATTCTGTATGTCGCCGAGGCGTTCCGGCACTCGATTCCGTTCGACGAAGTCCAGCGCCTGTCGCGCATCGACCCCTGGTTTCTCGACCAGATCCTCGAGCTCGTCGAGATCGAACAGGCCGTCAAGGATGGCGGACTCGATGCCCTGGACGCGACTCGTGTGCGTGAGCTCAAGCGTCACGGCTTTTCCGACGCGAGACTGGCAACCTTGCTGGAAACGCCCGAAAAGGCCATTCGCCATTTGCGCCAGACGCTTGATATTCACCGCGTGTACAAACGCGTTGATACCTGCGCCGCTGAATTCGAAACCACCACCGCCTATATGTACGGCACCTGGGAATCCGAGTGCGAATCGCGTCCGACCGGGCGGCGCAAGATCATGGTGCTGGGTGGCGGCCCCAATCGGATCGGCCAGGGCATCGAGTTCGATTACTGCTGCGTGCATGCGGCCATGGCAATGCGCGAGCTCGACTTCGAAACCATCATGGTCAACTGCAACCCCGAGACCGTTTCGACCGACTACGATACGTCCGATCGTCTGTACTTCGAGCCCTTGACGCTTGAAGACGTGCTGTCGGTGATCAAGCTCGAGCAGCCCGAGGGCGTGATCGTGCAGTTCGGCGGCCAGACCCCGCTGAACCTGGCACGCGCGCTGGAGGCCGCCGGCGTGCCGATCATCGGCACCAGTCCGGATTCGATCGACATGGCCGAAGACCGTCAGCGTTTCCAGGAACTGCTCAACCGGCTCGGTTTGAAACAGCCGCCCAATCGCACCGCGCGCACGGCCGAGGAGGCCATCGTACTGGCCGCCGAGGTCGGCTTTCCGCTGGTGGTCCGGCCTTCTTACGTGTTGGGCGGACGGGCCATGGATATCGTCCACAGCGTCGAGGAATTGAAGCGCTATATGCGCGAGGCGGTTTCGGTTTCCAACGATTGCCCGGTCCTGCTCGACCGTTTTCTGGATCACGCGATCGAAGTCGATGTCGATGCGGTCTGCGATGGTGAGCGCGTGATCATCGGCGGCATCATGGAACACATCGAGCAGGCCGGCGTGCATTCGGGCGATTCGAGCTGTTCGCTGCCGCCGTTCTCGCTAAAACCCGAAATCATCGCCGAAATCGCGGTGCAGACCCGGAAAATGGCTTTGGGGCTGTCGGTGGTCGGCTTGATGAACGTGCAGTTTGCCGTGCGCGCCGATGAAATCTTCGTGCTTGAGGTCAACCCAAGAGCCTCGCGTACCGTGCCGTTCGTGTCCAAGGCCACCGGCACCGCGCTGGCCAAGGTCGCGGCCCGCTGCATGGTTGGCGAATCGCTTGAGAAACAAGGGTTTGTAGAAGATTTGAAGACGCCCTTTTATTCGATCAAGGAGCCGGCTTTCCCGTTCATCAAGTTTCCCGGCGTCGATCCGATCCTGGGCCCGGAAATGCGTTCGACGGGCGAAGTCATGGGCCTGGGCCACAGTTTTGGCGCCGCGGTTGCGCGCGGTCAGCAGGGCGTGGGTATCCAGGCCGCCGCCGGCGGCAAGGCGTTTTTATCGGTGCGCGATGCCGACAAGGCGCATTTGCTGCCGGTGGCCCGCGAAATGGTCGGCCGCGGCTTTACGCTGGTGGCCACGGAAGGCACGTGGAAATTCCTCGTTGAAAACGGCGTCGAATGCGATTACATCAATAAGGTGACCCAGGGCCGTCCGCATATCGTCGATCTGATCAAAAACCGCGAAATCGACTATATTGTCAATACCACGGAAGGTCGACAGGCGATCACCGATTCCTATTCGATCCGGCGCGAGGCGCTGCAGCGCAAGGTGAATTATTCAACCACCATTGCCGGCGCCAAGGCGACCTTGCGGGCACTGGAACACTGGCACGAGCGCGACGTGGCCAGCCTCGCCGAACTTCACGGAAAGCAGAAAACATGAGCCAGACACCGTTGACCCACAAGGGCGCCGAGCGCCTTCGTGAAGAATTGAAACGACTGAAAAAAGTGGAGCGTCCCGCGGTGATCGAAGCAATCGCCGAGGCGCGCGCGCACGGCGATCTGAAGGAAAATGCCGAGTACCACGCCGCCCGCGAACAGCAGGGGTTTATCGAAGGACGCATCCAGGAACTGGAAAGCGCGCTCTCGCATGCACGGATCATCGATATCGGCAAGCTCAACATCGAGCCGGGCAAGGTGGTTTTCGGCGCCCGGGTGACGCTGCTCGAGGACGTCGAGGGCGCCGAGGAGCAGTCGTGGCAAATCGTCGGCGACCTGGAGTCCAGCGTTGCGGAGCGACGCCTGGCCATTTCCGCGCCACTGGCCCGTGCTTTGATCGGATCCATGGAAGGCGATGTCGCCGAGGTCGATACCCCCAACGGCAAGCGCGTTTATGAAATTGTCGAGGTTCGCTACGACAGCGATAACTGAGCCTCCGGTGTCCGGCGCCGCTGCCTGCCGCGGCCGCGGGTACATCTTTCGACTGCCGATGCCTGGTTTGCCCGGCGCGGTGTCCGGTGCGTACAGGGCCTGCGATTGATGCGGCGCCTGATCGTGCAATTGCCACTGCTGGAGGCGCTTGGGGCGCAATGGCCTGAACGCCGGCCGACGCTGACCCGAATCCTTCAGCGAAGCAGGCCCGGTCATCGAACCGGGTCCGGCTCGCTGGAGTCACTGCTGGGCTTGTCGCAAATTCCGGCTGCCGCGGTTTTGTCGCGCCTGGCCGCGTCGGACAAGCCTGCTGTCGACGCTGCCCCGAGCGTCGCTGTCGACGATGGCTTCTGGTTGCGATTCGACCCGGTCGTACAGGTTCCGGACATGACGTCGGTCTGGCTGCGCGAGCCGGCCGCGGTGGACTTGTCAAGCCCCGGGCTGAAGCCCTTGACCGACGAACTGGCGGCGATGTTCGAAGCCCAGCGGATGACGTGGTGCAGGGGTCTGCCGGTTCCGTTCGGTTTGCTGTGCCTGGACCAGGCGTGTGCGACTGACTTCTCGACGCTCGACGATGTTCTCGGCCGGCGCCTCGACGAGGTCTTGCCGACCGGGTCGGATGCTCCGCGCTGGCGCCGATTGATCAACGAGAGCCAAATGATCTTTCACCAGTTTCGTCCGCTCGATCAAGCCGACCAGCAGGGCATGGGCTTGTGGTTCTGGGGCGGCGGCCGCCATTTCCCGGCCCCGCTGCTGCGCGAGCCGCTGCGAATCGCAAACCCGCAACGCGATTGCCTTGTCGATGGACTGGCGCGATGGCTGGCATCTGCGAACGTCGAGAACGTTGAATGGGTCGAGAAAGCTGCGTTTTCTGGCCGCCCCGGCACGACGCTGCTGCACTGGAATCCGCTCGGTCAGGCACTCGTCGACGGCTTGGCCGAACTCGAACAGGACTGGCTGGCCCCGGCCTGGCACGCACTGCGGCGCGGTCGGCTTGATTCGCTGGTACTGCGCGGGCGTGACGCCTGCCACAGCCTGACGCGGCTGGATTCGATCGCATTCTGGCGTCGAGGCCGGCGAGCCATCGACACCGCAGCAGGAGATGATTCATGATTCGACGCGTCCGGATTGCCCGCCGGCCGGTTGAATCGACGCTGCAGGCCGAGTCGATCTCGCCGGTGGTGGCTCGTGTGCTGTCGGCCCGGGGCTGTTCGCAGTTGCCTGATTACACGCTGCAATCGTTGCTGGCGCCGACGCTGGGCGGGCTGGATGAGGCCAGTCGCATCCTTGCCGATGCCATTGCCGAGGACAAGACGATCCTGGTGGTTGGCGATTTCGACGCCGATGGCGCTACCGGCACAGCACTTGCGGTCCGCGGTCTGACCGGACTGGGCGCGGCCCGGGTGCGCTGGCGGATGCCGGACCGGATGCGCCATGGCTATGGCCTGGGGCTGAAGCTGGCCGAAGAATGCCTGCAGGACCGGCCCGATGTGCTGGTGACCGTCGATCACGGCATCAGCTCGCTGGCCGGTATCGAGCGAATGCGCGCGGCCGGTGTTTCGGTCGTGGTGACCGACCATCACCTGCCGGGGCCCGAGCTGCCGGCGGCCAATGCCATCGTCAATCCCAACTGCCTGGGTGATCCGTTTCCGTCGCGCAACCTGGCCGGCGTCGGCGTGATGTTCTACCTGCTGATTGCACTGCGCGCCGAGCTTCGCGCGCGCGGCCGGGCCACTGCGTTCCGTCTCGACAGCCTGCTCGACCTGGTGGCGTTGGGCTCGGTGGCCGACCTGGTCCAGCTCGACGACAACAACCGGCGCATGGTCCACCAGGGCCTGATTCGAATCCGGGCCCGGCGTTGTGCGCCCGGCGTTGCCGCGCTGCTGGAGGTGGCCGGGCGCAACCTCAGTCATGCCAACGCAGCCGACCTGGGATTTATCGCCGGCCCGCGGCTGAACGCCGCCGGCCGGCTGGATGACATTTCGGTCGGCATTCGCTGTCTTCTGAGCGACGATGCCGACCAGGCCATGCAGCTGGCCGGCGAGCTTGACCGCCTCAATCGCGATCGCCAGATGCTTCAGGCGGACATGACCGAAACCGCGCTGAAGCTGGCCGAGGAGCTGCTGGCCGGTGTCCGGGACAAGCCCGGCGGCCTGTGCCTGTTCGATCCCGGCTGGCACGCCGGCGTGGTCGGGCTGGTGGCCTCGCGCCTGTGCGAGCAGTTGCAGCGCCCGGTCATTGCATTTGCGCCATCGGGCAACGAAGGCAATGAGCTCAAGGGCTCCTGCCGCAGCCCGGCCGGAATCCACATGCGCGACCTGTTGGCCGAACTGGATGCGACCCGGCCCGGCGTGCTGGATCGCTTTGGTGGCCATGCCCGGGCCGCCGGGCTGAGCCTGGACGCCGATCGCTTCGACGAATTTCGACAGGCCTTCGATGCGCAGGTCGAAAGATTGATATTTCCCGACGACCTGGTTTCGACCGACGGTGAATTGTCGGCCGCCGAATTGAACCGGGACACCGCACAGGCCATTATCGAGGCCGGCCCCTGGGGCCAGGGTTGGGAAGAGCCGCTGTTCGACGGGAAATTTCACGTTCTCGAGCGGCGCGTGGTCGGCGCCAGGCATCTCAAGATGACCGTAGAGCCTGCCGACGGCGGCCCGGCCATCGATGCAATCGCGTTTCGCGCCGGCGATCTTTGCCACAACGAAATGCCCAGCCGGCTGCACTTTACCTACCGGCTCGAGCTCAATCGATGGCGCGGACAGGTCACGCTGCAGCTCAATGTGCAACACCTGGTCGAGTCCTGAGCCAGCGGCGTCAATCATAGCGCTTTGATTCCAGATGGAAAGATTCCTTTTGCGTGCCGCCCGGGAGATCCTGAAAACAAAGCCTGGACAAAACGCGGCGACTTTTTGAAGGCGTTCCCAAGCGACCGGCACCATGTGCCGATCGAGTTGATGATGCCATCGACGTCGATGCGTTACATTATCGGGCCATTGATTCGGAGTTGATTTCGAGATGGCCTTGATCACGATTGCCAGACTGCAGGATATTTCGCTTGCCCAGGTCGTTCGGATGAAATTCGAATCCGAAGATATCCCGGTCCATCTAGGCTCGGAGGGCTTCGCTACGCTGCTGGGCGTGCAAAGCAGCTACAGCGCGATTCGGGTGCAGGTGCCCGACAGTTACGCGGCTCGTGCGATCGAGATTTACCAGGACCTGATGCGCGCCCTGGACCAGCCGGTTGATTGAATTTGCCGTTTTTTGAAAAATCCGCGTGGACAAGCCCGCCGTGTTTACCGGTCGTTCGTCGCAGGGCGTCGCCACGCCCGGCATCCGGGTTCCGATGGTTGTGAAATCAGGCAGCTTGGGCCATTCGCACTGATTCCTGTACCTGCACGCCTCGATAGCCGGCCCATGGGATCGAGATCCGGTTCAGCTTTGGCTTTCCTGATTAGCGTCGTGTCTCAGTGATCGCGATTGTTCATGCTCGTTCAGGAATTTGGCTGAGCTCCAGCGGCAGGATCCGGCGGGCATCGATCGCTGAAGGCCTCGCCACGCGTCGAACTGAAGCGAGCGATGCCCGCCGGATCCGGTGTCGAAGGCGCAAACTGGGGACTTGCTTAGACACGACGCAAGCAGCCTGTCGGACTTGACCGATCCAAAGCGATGGAAAGCCGGTTGGAGTCAGATTTTTCGGTCTTTTAAGGCGAATAGTGAGCCTGGTTAACGATAAAGAGCGGAGAATCTGGCCCAATCCGGCTTTTCCGAAGTAGATCAGCATTAAGTCCGACAGGCTGCTAGCCAGGTTCGCTTTTTCTGTGCGCCCGCGGGTGCGTCTGGTCGTAGACTTCTGCCAGGTGCTGAAAGTCGAGGTGGGTGTAGATCTGGGTGGTCGACAGGTTGGCATGGCCAAGCAGTTCCTGGACGGCTCTCAGATCGCCGGACGATTCCAGGATGTGGGATGCAAATGAATGCCTTAGCTGGTGCGGGTGGACGTGCTGGTCCAGGCCCTGGCTGCGCGCACGCTGGGCGATCCGTTTCTGGATGGCCCGTACGCCCAGCGGTCGGCCTGTCGAGCTGGTAAAAATATGCAGGGTTTCGGGGGCGGCGAATTCGGATTGACGTTTTCTCCAGCACTGGAGCGCGGCGACGGCATGGCGCCCGACCGGGACGATTCGCTCCTTGTTGCCCTTGCCGATCACCCGCAGCATGCCCTGGTCGATGTCGATGCGGTTCCAGCGCGAGTCGGCCAGCTCGCTGACGCGCAGGCCCGACGAGTAGCAAAGTTCGAGCATGGCGCGGTCACGCACGTCCAGCGGCTTGTCGCCGGGAATTTCGAGTAACTGAAGCACCTGGTCGGGGTCCAGCGTATTCGGCAGCTTGCGTCGAGCGCGCGGCGCTTTCAGGTCGCCGGCCGGGTTGCTGGCAATCAGCTTGTGGTGCAGCGCGAAGTGCATGAGCTTGCGAATCGCCGACAGGCGCCGCTGGACCGAGCGCGGGTCGAGCCCGGCGCGCGATTCCGAGGCGGCAAAGCTTCTGAGTCGGGTGCTGTCGAGTTCACCGATTCGGTCGACCGCGTATTTTGAGCACCAGGCGCAAAGCCGGGCCAGGTCGTGTCGGTAGGCTTGCTGGCTGGCCGCGCTCAGCCGGCCCCGGATTTTGCAATCTGCGAGAAATGCGTCAATCGTGGCATCGACCGAGTCGTCGAAAACCGGGTCGACGGGCGGGTTCTGGTTCGATCCGGGGTTGAAGGCCACGAGCCGCTGTGCTGCGGCCAATCAGGCGTTGACGCGCTTTTGGCCGCCGGCGGAGCTTGACTGCTGCAATTTCGATTGCAGCGTTTCGCGCAGCAATTGCAGGAACAGCGTGCCCATGTCGGAGTGAAAGCGGTCGGCGGATTCCGAGCCGATGGCGAGCAGGCTGTTGGGGTCCAGAGGCAGCAAGGCCGCCGATGCCAGCGCGCCGCCGGACTCGCCGAAGAGCTGATCGCGCTTGGCGCGGGTCAGGCGACCGCAGTGCGGTTCGCCGGAGCCCAGCAGCTTTTCGAGCCATGCGGGTCGTTCGGTCGGCATTTGGCTGACGGCCTCCAGGGCCTGCAATTCGGTCGGGCAGTTCGTCAGCATCAGGCAGACGGCATCGGCGCGGAAATCATCGCGCAGGCCATCGACAAGGCGCTCGACCATCGAGAGCAGCGAGGCCGCGCCGAGCAAATCGATCGACAGGCGGTGCAATCGCTGCAGACGCTGCTCGTTTTCGCCGGCAACCCCGCTCAAGTGCCTGAGCTGACGGTTCAAACGCTGGTTTTGCTCACGCAGTACCTGGACCTGGCGCTCGATCAGCGACGAAGTGCCGGATTCATGGCGAATGCTCAGTGCCTGGAGCAGGTCCGGATGTTCAATCAGAAAGTCGGGCCGTTCCAGCAGCCATTGCCCGACCGTCACTTCGCTCAAAGTCGCGGCTTCGGGATCCGATTCGGCCGAGATCGGACCGGTCGGCCGTGAATCGCCGGAATTCGGGTTTCTGGATTTGGAGTCGGTCATGCGATGTTCCCTTCAAAAACGACGCGTGCGGGGCCGGTCAGGCAAATTCGATCATCACCAGGCATCCAATCTACCACAAGCACGCCGCCGGGCTGCCTGATTGCCAGCGGCGGCATGCCCAGGCCACGCTTTATTGCCACCGCGGCAGCCGCGCAGGCGCCGCTGCCGCAGGCCGGCGTGGGGCCGGCGCCGCGTTCGTGCACGCGCAGCTCAACGCTGTGATCGGCACAGACATGCATCAGCCCGATGTTGACCCGGTTGCGCCATTGCGCGTCGGCATCGAAAGCCGCCGCAACCAGCGCCAGTGCTTCGGCGCCGGGCGGTTGTGGCCAGACAATGACCAGGTGCGGATTTCCGGTCGACAGCAGTTCGCAGTCGAGCGCGGCTTCTGGCAGTGGCGGCGGTTTCAGCGCCGGCCACGGCGGGTCGATGAAACTGGGCCCGGGCAACTCGGTCCGATAGACCGCGTCGACGGCCGGGTACAGAATCACGTCTCCGGCCGGCGTTTCCAGGCGCCTGTGGCAGTCCAGCCGACCGTCTCGATCCAGCCATGCGGCGATCGCGCGCATGCCGTTGCCGCATTGTTCGGCCGGGCTGGCATCGGCGTTGAAGATCGATACGCCGGCCCATGCTCCGTTTTGTGCAGTTTCGATCACCAGCAGTTGGTCGAAACCCACACCGGTGCGCCGATTGGCCAGCGCCGTGATCGCCTGTTCATCGAGGTCGACCCGATCGCGCCGAGCGTCGATCAGGACGAAATCGTTGCCCAGCGCCTCGAGCTTGAAGAACTGCCTGCCGGCCGCAAGGCTCATGCGGGATTTTTGCCGTCGATGCCGATTCGGCCGCTGACCATCCAGTGACGGTCCGAGACTTGCGTGCAGTCGAGCGCCAGGCCGGCCTGGCGCAACTGGTCGCGAACCTCGTCGACGCGCCAGGCCGCGTTCAGGCTGTTGTGAAAATCGAGCCGCAGCACCTCGGGTTCGGCGCCGGCGTATTGTTCGACCAGGGCATGCGCCTGGGCCGGGTTCTGCGGCCGCTGGAGGTCCATTACCTGGACCCAGGCGTCGGGGGCGGCTGCCTGAGCGATGCTTTGCCACAGCGTTTGTGGGTCAGGCAAATGGTGCAAAAGACTGTTGGAGACCACGCAGTTGAAATCTTGTTGCGCCAGTAGCGGATCGGGCAGGTGGACCTCGCGTAAAACGATGCGTTTGGCCAGCCCGGCATCGGCGACGCGCGATCGGGCGCTGGCAAGCATGTTGGCGCCGGCATCGATGCCCTCGATGGTCCAGCCGGGCAAGGCCTGGGCCAGGCGAATGCAAATGTCGGCCGGGCCACAACCGAGATCGAGCAGCCGCCCGTGCGACGGCTGCGGCTGGCAGCAGTCGATCAAGTGGTCGACGAAGGCCTGGTTGGATTCGTTGAAATCGGCACCGGCGTAGGCCGCAACCTGTTCGGCACTGTCCATCAGTTCGGGTTCGGGAACCCGCGTCAGAAGATCAGCCGCGCCGGTCATCGTTATCGTCTTCATCTTCATCTTTATCTTCATCGATCTGATCTCCGGCCTGCCGGCTGGATTCCTGCTCAGGGGTTTCGGGCAGCACGAGGTCGCCCTTGAGACCGCAGGCGGCCAAAAATACAAGCATCAGCAGTCCGGACAGAAACAGCCGAAGGCCGGGCGCGGGTAGAATCGCAGTCATGAATAGCTCCGAAGACAAAAAACTTGAATGCCTGATCACAGAAACCGGGCCGACACCGGATTGCACAATCATCTGGCTGCACGGCCTGGGCGCGGACGGTCATGATTTCGCGCCGATTGTACCGCAGCTGCGATCCGGGCAAAAGCGCGCGATCCGCTTCGTGTTCCCGCACGCGCCGTTACGTTCGGTCACCGTCAACGGTGGCGTATCGATGCGCGCCTGGTACGACATCATGGGCTTCGATATCGCCCGTGACCAGGACATGGACGGGATCCGCCAATCGTTGTCCCAGGTCGACGCGTTGATTCACGACGAGTTTGCCCGTGGCATCGCGCCGCAGCGCTTGTTGCTGGCCGGGTTCTCCCAGGGCGGTGCGATCGCCTTGCGCGCCGGCCTGGCACAGCGCCAGCAACTGGGCGGCGTGATTGCACTCTCGTGCTATCTGTTGCAACAGCAGCAGATAGAGCAGTGGCTGAGCGCGGCGGGCCGGTCGACATCTGTATTCATGGCTCACGGGACGATGGATCCGGTGGTTTCGGTGAGCCTCGGCCGCGAGGCGGTCGAAGCTCTGCGCGCGGCCGGCGTAGCGACCGAATGGAGCGAATGGAATATGCCGCACGCGGTGTGTCCGGAGGAAATCCAGGCGATCGACCGCTGGATCGACGCGCGCCTGGGTGACGCCGAACAATGACTGAAGGCTTTCACATCAGCGTCTTGATCGTCGACGACGAGCCGCCGGCGGTCGAGCGCCTGGCGACTATGGTGACGTCGTTGAACGGCTTCGGGGTGATCGGCTGCGAATCGCGGCCGGGACGCGTGATCGAGCGTTGCCGGCGGCTGCGACCCGACGTGGTTCTGATGGATGTAGAGATGCCGGGTTCGAACGGAATCGAGCTGGCGCGTGAAATGGCCGCGCTGGACGTGGTGCCTGCGATTATATTCGTGACCGCCCACGAGTCCTATGCGGTCGAGGCTTTCGGCGTGGCTGCAGTCGATTACCTGGTCAAGCCCGTGCGCCAGGCCAGGCTGCTCAGCGCGCTTGACCGCGTAATCGCGGTCCGGAATTCCAGTCGCAATGCCGAACAACCACAGCTGGCTGCCAAAATCGGGGAGCGGCTGATCCGGATCGCAGTCGACGAAATTCGCGCATTTACAGCACAGAACAAGTGCACCGTGGTGCATTCGGTCAGTGGCCGCGCGATGATCGATGAGCCGTTGAAAACGATCGAACAGCGGTTCGGCAGCCGGTTTCTGCGGGTCCACAGAAATGCGTTGATCAGTCGCCGGCATGTCCGTTCGCTGTTCAATGATTCGGATCGAATCGAACGCGTGGAAATCGACGGAATTGAACTGACGCCGGAGGTTTCGCGACGGAATCGCTCCAGCGTCAAGGAACTCTTGCGGCGTTGATCGACTGGCGTTGTTTGACCAACACTGATTGAAAGAGGGAGTCCGGGCAGCATGAAAATTCGAATCGCGACGCGCAAGAGCCGGCTGGCCCTGTGGCAATCCGAACACGTGGCCGGATTGCTGCGACGGAAGTTTCCGGGTATCGAGGTCGAGTTGCTGCCGATGAGCACACGCGGCGATGAAATCCTCGATCGGCCGCTGGCCGAGATCGGTGGCAAGGGCCTGTTCTTGAAAGAGCTGGAAAAAGCGCTGATCGACGGCCGTGCCGACCTGGCCGTGCATTCCCTGAAGGACGTGCCGGCCGAGTCTCCCGCCGGCCTTGAACTGAAGTCCTTTTTGCCCCGGGCCGACGCCGGCGACCTGTGGATTGCGCTGAACCGTGTCGCACCGATCGGTCTGCCCGCCGGTTCGGTTGTCGGCAGTTCCAGCCTGCGACGGATCAGCCAGTTGCGGGCCATCCGTCCGGACCTGGAAGTAGTGGCGTTGCGCGGCAACGTCGAGACCCGGCTGGCTGCGGTTGCCGATCGTCGGGTCGACGCAACGATCCTGGCCGCGGCCGGGCTGCGTCGGCTTGGCATCGTGCCGGCGCATGCTCGCGAGCTGCCGATCGACGACTGGCTCCCGGCACCGGGCCAGGGCGTGATCGCGGTCCAGGCACGATCGGACGATTCGGGCGCCGAAGAATTGCTGGCGGCACTGGACTGCCCCCAAACCCGGGCCCAGACTCTGGCCGAGCGCGGTGTGGTCAAGGTTTTGGGCGGCGATTGCCGGATGCCGCTGGCCGCCTACGCGGCAATCGACGGGGCGATGATGACGCTGCGCACGCGGCTTGGCGACGAGCAGGGTGTGCTGATTCAGGCTGAAGTTCAGGGGCCGGTGGAGTCGGCAGCAGAGCTTGGACGACAGGCCGCCGAGATCTTGCTTGACAGCGGTGGCCGAGAGCTTTTGGCGCGCTTGAACATGAGCGCCCCTGAGGTTGCACCCAAAAAAAATATCTAAATTGACTGGACAAGTGCCATGGAGATGTGTAAGAATTCGGTCATCAAGTAGGGGAATCAGAACCAGTTTGATTTCCGGGTGTCGTCCACGGCGCTTCTGACTGATGTGCGTCCCCCTACTGCCAACGCCAACACGCAAGCCCCCTGCACGTTGGTTGGTTGCGTCAGACACCCGGATCCTTACAACGAAAGGCCTGCCAAATACGGCAGGCCTTTTTGTTGAGGAAAGTCCTTGTCTGGAAAGTCTGTCGGAAAATCGCCCGTGAGTGTAAACACGCGACGGAGCAAATCGATCGTCCGACGCCGCCCTTGCCGGCTCCATTTAAAGCAGGATCATCACTCTTGAACCAGCACCCGCCTGCCATCGTCGTGACACGTCCCGACCCGGATCACCGGCGCCTGGTGGAACGCCTGGCGGCGCTGCATCTGCGTGTGCTGCATTGTCCGGCTTTTCACCTCGAGGCGATCGATGGACGCGAACTGCGGGCTATATTTGACCCGTCGGGGCCATTCGATCTGCTGCTGGTGACGAGTCCAATGGCGGCGCGTGTGCTGATTGCATCGCTGCATCACGAGATTCTTTCGAATGTTCGCCTGGTGGCGCCCGGCAAAGGCACGGCCGGCTTGCTCGAACAAGCTGGCTTTGGTGCCGGTTTTCCGAGTCATGGCGGCACCAGTGAAGCGGTGCTCGAGATCGAGGCCTTGCGCTCGGTTCGGGGTCTGCGCATCGGCATTTGTGCCGCCCCGGGTGGTCGGACCTTGCTGGCTGAGGAACTTGCGCGGCGCGGTGCCCGAGTCTCGGTGCTGCATGTCTATCGGCGCGTGCCGCTGCCGCCAGGCCGCGAACTGCTGGCGCAGCTTGCCTCGAATGTGCCGACCGTGGTGATGATTACCAGTCTCAACGCATTTGAACATTTCAGCGCCGAGCTCGGCGACACCGATCGAGCGCGCTGGCTGAAGGCGGATTTCCTGGTGTCCTCGGCACGCCTGGAATCGGCCTGCCGCAAGGCCGGCGTCGCGCGCATTCAGCGGGCCGAAGGGGCCGGCGACGAACACATGCTGGCTGCCTTGGCAAGCTTGCTTGCACAGGCTGGCCCGAACGCTCGCGATTGAAAGTGCCATTGAACGTACAATTGAATCGGCGACTGGCACCGGTCAAGCGGTTTCCTGTCGCGATCCAAATTCCGTTAGCATCGAGTCTTCAATCCAAGCGATGTGGGTGGGCCCAGTCCGATGACCGAACAATCAAGCCAGGCCGATGAAACGCAAGCCTCCAGCGATGCGGCAGTGCCTTCCGATGAAACCGAAGCGGGCGCAGAGCAGGAACATCCTGGCCAGCCCGAAACGCCACCAGCCCCGAAACGTCGCCGAAATTTAGTCGCTTGGCTGGCCTTGTTGATCGCGCTGGCCGCGGCTGGACTGGCCGCCTACGTTTACTGGCTCGATTCAGTCGAGCCCACCGGCATGCCGCAGTGGCAGAACCTGCAGCAGGAACTGGCCGCGCTGGAACGGCAGCAGTCGCAGTTCATCGAACAACAGGCCGGCGCAGGCGAGGCACTCGAACGGGAACTTTCGTCGTTGACCGGCCAGATCGAGTCCTCGTTGCAGGCAGCTTCGGCCGACGATCGCCGACTGGACCAACTTGGAGATCGGCTGCAGTCGCTGGCAGACCGTATCGAACGGCTGGAACAGGATCAGGATTCCGTCTCGGCAGATTTGCGGGGCAGTATCGAGGTACTTGAAACTTCACTGCAGCAGCGCCTGGATCAACAGCAGAGAAGGCTTGAGCGCGTCGACAGCAATCTCGATGACGCTGATCGCAGGCTGTACCGACGATTGCGCCTGATCGAGGTCGACAGTCTGCTGGCGATCGGCCAGGATCGGCTGGAATTGCTCGGCGATGTCGAGTCGGCGCGAGCAGCCTGGCGGCGGGCCCGGCAACTGCTGGAAGGGCTGGATTCGGATCGGCTCGATGCCTTGAAAAGCGCGCTGGCGAGTGAATATCAACAGCTGCAGAATTATGCCCCGGACACGACGGGCGAGCGTGTCGCCGAGCTGTTCGGACTGTCGGACCAGGTTTCGGATTGGCCGCCGCGTGGCGCAGACCAGGATGCGGAAGGCCAGCCGGCTGCAGCACCGGCGCAAGCGAGTGAAGCGGACGGTTGGCGGCAACGGATCGGGGCGGCGCTTCAAGGGCTGGTCCGGATCGACAAGCTTGACGGTGCTGTGCCGACGGCCGATGAGGTCGAGCGTGCGCGGCAACGGGTTCGCAGTCTTTTGCAGACCGCGGCTCTGACGCTGGCCCGCGCCGAGCCAAAGGTGGCCGAAAAACTGGTGCAAAACGCGCTTGACGACATCGAAAAATGGTTCGACATCGATGCCGGGCCTGTGGCGCGGGGTCTGGAGCAGCTTCGCTCGATGAACCTTTCAGGTGAACGTCCGTTACCGCCGTCGCTGGAGCGCGCGCGCGCGGAATTGTCGCGCTTGCTGGACGAGGGGGCCATATCGTGAAGCGCCTGGTGCTGGGAATCGTCGTGCTTGTGGCGGTGCTTGCCGCCATCGCGGGTGGCGCGTGGCTGGGCTCCGGCTTGTTGGAAAATCCCGGCTACGTGCTGATCGAATTTGGCGGCCGGAGAATCCAGATGTCGATGCTGGTGCTTGTTGCCGGCGTACTGGCGGTATGGTTGTTGGCGTCGCTGCTGATCGGCTTTTTCAGAATGCCCGGGCGGGCGCTGCGCCGCCTGCGCGCCCGGCGCGAGCGCCGCAATCTGGACCAGGGTCTTCTGGCGCTGTCGGAAGGCGACTGGCCGGCTGCCGAAAAAGCGTTGTTGCGTGCTTCCCGTATTTCGGGCACGACCTCGGCTTATCTGGCAGCCGCTCGAGCCGCGCAGGGGCAGGGCGCCTCGGAACGGCGTGACGAATATCTCGCGCTGGCCGATGCGCGTTTCGGCAAGCGTCATTTTGCGACCGACCTGATGCGTGCCAGGATGCTGGCAGCTCAGGGCGATGCCCGGGCCGCGATCGATGTGCTGGAAAAGCTGCATCTGAGCAAGCCCGGTCATGAAGCGGTTTTGAAGCTGTTGCTGCAGTGCTACCAGGAATGCAATCGATGGCACGAGGTGCGCCTGTTGGTTCCCCAGATTCAGCGCGCCGGGATTATTGACCAGGATCGTGCCGATCAACTGGCAAAACTCGCAGCGGCTCGGGAACTTGAGTCTGCGCATGATGCCTCGGATCTGCTGCGAGTCCAGCGGTCATTGAAGCGTGGCCTTCGACAGGCGCCGGAAGTGGTTGCGGCATTTGCACGCCGGGCCCTGGAGCTGGATCGGCCGGAACTGGCCGAAATCGATCTTCGGCGCGCGATCGAGGACGGTTTTTCCGATGAGTTGCTCGGCTTGTATGCGCAAGCCGATGCGGGTGACCGCGCCGTTCGCATCGAGCAGTGTCGGAAGTGGCTTCGGGACAAACCCGACCTGGCGGCCCTGCAGCTGGCGCTGGGAAGGCTTTACCTTGCCGAAAGAAATGATGAAAAGGCGCGCGAACACTTGCAGATTGCTGTCAGAAAAAGCCCCGACCCCTCAGCCTATGCGGCCCTGGCGCAGGTGCTGGACCGAAGCGGTCAGCTGGAATCGGCGGCCCAGTGCTATCGCAATGCGCTTCGTCTGGAGCAGGGGCGGGCGCCGGACCCGCTGCCGCCGCCGGATGCGTCCACGAGATCCGGGGCTCGGTGAGGCCTGATCAAAAACCTGCAGTCCCCGCTGCGGTTTGTATGGCCGTGAAGGTCTCTTTCAAGCTCCAGCCGGTAAATTGTGACTTGCATCCGATTCTAAGCTTTTTCAGCAACGTTGCTGGCACGATAGAGCGCCATGGCCGCAATTGTGGATTACAATTTCGATGCATTTTTTCGCCACGGGCGATCATGTGACATCGCTATATGTGATAATCGGAGCGCAGCCAAGCTGCTGATTATGTTTAACGAAAATTTATTGGGTGGTCGTCATAATAGGCCGTTGCCCGAATCCTCAGAAGCACTTGCAGCGAGACACAGGCATTGTGCGTATTGGAACCTGGGTATCTAAAGGCAGACAATCAACTAATCTTTATCGACACGGATCAGAATCCTGGTGAATAGACAATGATTTCAAAATTTTTGACCGCGGCTGGAATGGCCGGTTTTGCCGTAGCCGCTGTCGCCCAGCCGGTTGAATTGGTGTTGGACGATCGCAGCCTGGTCAACTTCGACGTGCCGCTTTTCGCCGCAAACGCCGGTATCCGCAAGATCGATTATTTTCCTTTCGAGCAGCCGCCCCGCATTGCGATCCAGACGCGTCTGGCCGACCTGACCTGCGAGTTCCAGAATGGAATCGGAGCGGTCGTTGATTCGCCATTTGCCGACGGTCACTTTATCATTGAAATCGATCGCATTCCAACGCCGTTCGGTCAAAGGGATCCGAACATGGATTTCGAAGGCCAGCCGATCACGCGCCAGTATTCGCTCGATCCGGCAAGCGGCTCGATTGCCCAGATTTTTCTCGGTGACGCCACGACCATGGATATCTGTACCTCAGGCTCGGCATGTGCCCCAGTGGATGGCGACTCGGTGCAACTGTTTTGCCGCGAGGCCGGTACGCAGATTTTTGATGGCGATTTTGAGCCCCCGACTCTTGGTCTTGATGGTTCGGCTACGGCGTCCCCCGAGCGGATCGTTGCCGGCACAGGCGGCTTTGATTTTCAATTCGGAGTCGCCAACAGCGGCGACCTGACCGCCAGCGACCTGGTCATGTCGGTCGGCTTGGATCCGTTGCTCGCCGACGTTACCCAGCAGGATTCGGCCGTCGTCAGCCGGGGCAGCTACGATGCGGTCACCGGTCTCTGGACCATTGGCACGCTGGAACAGGCGGCCGCGGCATTCATCGATTTCAGTTTTAGCGCCGGTTCCTCTGTTCCCGCGGGCACCGACTTTTGCGGAGCGATGATTCTCGAAAGCGTTGCTGGTGATGTGATCGATCAAGCCGCAGCCGGCAGCGGGACATGCACCCGGATCGATCGTGAATATGACCTGGAAGCCGTTGTGGCCCAGTCGTTTCCATCACCCGGAACCAGCGTTGTTGCCGCTTCCGGCAGTGTTTCGATGCCCAACCTGGAATTTCTGTTCGAGGTTGGCCATGTCGATAAAAGCGCCTCGGATGCCAGCGACATTCTGGCTGGCATCCTGATCTCCGGACCGGGTGGCGCTTCGCTGCCGGCAGGCACGGTAGTGGTCAATGGAATCGACGTGCCGACCGGCGATTCCTTGAGCGGAATCGGCCTGCAGCGCGAGTGGGGCCTCGGCATTCTGGACAACAACGTTACCATCAACCCCCGCGCCGCGGTCTTGTTGACGGTATTCGAGGGTATCGGCGACGGTGCCCAAGTCTGTCTGACCGGATCGATCCTCTCGACGGCGGTCGACGAAACGGATGTCGATGGCGGCAACGCCAGCGGAGAAGTTTGCGCGACAGTCAGTGATCCGTCGACGCCTTGATCGCTTTGCGGTCGCGTTTTGACGCCATATTCTGAACGGAGCAAGGGCGCGGATCGTAAAGATCCCGTGCCCTTTTTTTAGCCACGTCTATTACCGGCTTTGCATGCGCGTTCGAATCTTGGTCTATTCGATACCGTACTTGTCCAGCTTGTAGCGAAACGACCGGAATGTGATCCCGAGCCGCCGGGCAGCTTCGGTCTTGTTGTACTTGGCTTCTTTCAGCGCATTGTCGAGAATGCGTTTTTCGATTTTTTCCATATAATCATCGAGCGTGCTGTCGCCGGGGTCGGTATTGACCGCATCGTTCGCCTCGAGGTCCGATTGTTGCAGCTGCAGGTCATCGCTAGTGATCGCATTTCCATCGCACAGCGTCACCGCGCGCTGCAGAATATTGAACAACTCCCGGACGTTGCCGGAGTAGGGGTGCTCCAGCAGTGCCTTTTTGGCTGTCTGGTCGAGCGCTCGGGGTTTTTCGCCCCATTGTTCGGCGATGACTTCGAGGAAATGATTGACCAGCAGCGGAATGTCGGCTCGACGTTGAGCGAGTCCGGGCAGGTTGAGTTCGATCACGTTGAGGCGAAAGTACAGGTCGCTGCGAAAATGACCGGCCTCGACCATCGGCTTGAGCGCCTTGTGCGAGGCCGACAGCAATCGAACATCGATCGAAACTTCCTCTCGCGCGCCGATCGCGCGTACTTTCTTTTCCTGGATCACGCGCAACAGCTTGACCTGCATGTTCAGCGGCAAGTCGGCGACTTCATCGAGAAACAGCGTGCCGCCATTGGCATTCTGGAAAAGCCCCTCCTTGTCACCATCGGCGCCGGTGAAGCTGCCTTTTGTATGACCAAAAAACTCGCTTTCCATCAATTCTGACGGGATTGCGCCGCAATTGACTGCTATGAAAGGCTGCTCCGATCTCGGTCCGAGATCGTGAATCAACCTGGCGGCCAGTTCCTTGCCGGTGCCCGAATCGCCGCTGACCATGACCGGCGCCTGCGATCGGGCCAGCTTGACGATGGTTGCGCGCACACGCTGCATCGGCTCGGAGCGGCCGATCATTCGCTCCAGAATGGTCGTTTGCTGAATACTTGGGCCGCTTTTCCTGGCCTCGTCCGGCTCCGGTTGCCTGGTTTCCGAAACTGGGTTCTCGGCCGCGGCCGCCGGCGCCGACTCGTTCGGCGTGCCGAATTTCTCGGCATCGTCCTGGCGCAGCTTCAGGGCCGTGCGGACGAGGTTTCGAAGGGCTTCGAGATCCACAGGTTTGGAGACGAAATCGAAGGCGCCGTACTTCAGCGCGGTCACCGCATCCTCGACCTTGCCATAGGCGGTGATCATTGCCACCGGCATTTGCGGATGGTCGCGGTTGATTTCCTTGATCAGGCTGAGCCCGTTGCCATCCGGAAGGCGCATATCGGTAAGACAGAAGTCGAATGGCCCGGTCCCGAGCTTGCGCCGCGCTTCAGCCAGGTCTTCAGCCGTCTCGACATCGATGCCCATGCGCGACAGCGTCATCTCGAGAAGTTCTCTTAAATCCGGTTCGTCGTCTACGACCAGCGCTCGCGATTGTGTCATTAAAACTCTCTGCTAGATGAAAATGAGGGGCTTTAAAAGTCTGCCATTTGGACCGCTTGCTGATTCCCGTGTTGTGGGTCCGAGCGTCGCAGAAGGATGCGAAAGCAAGCCCCGGCATTGGGGATTTGAACATATTCGAGCGGCGCCTGGCTGGCGTCGCACAACTGGCGTGCCAGAAACAAACCCAGACCGGAGCCCTGCTTGTGCGTCGTGAAAAACGGCTCGAATATGCGGCTGCGCTTTTCAATCGGTATGCCGGGGCCATCATCGAGGATGTCCAGCGCCATTTCCCGGTGCCCCCGTATGGGGCTGAGCCGCAGCGTGATGGTTGGCTGATGGGTCTCGGAGGCGGCATGTCTGAGTGCATTTTGCATCAGGTTGGAAACCGCCTGGTTCAATTGGCCTGGATCCACCATGACCGGCACCGGCATCTTCGGCGCCTCGACCCGTAGGCGCGAGGCCGGCAAGTTGTTTTCGCGACGGAATTCATCGGCCAGTTCACGCAGCCACTCGGTGATGTTGGTTTGCTCGATCTGTGCGCTTTCGCGACGCGATAACTTCAGCACGTTCTCGACGATATCATTCATTCGCGCCGTGTGATCGCGGATGATTTCAATCAGGCGCCGGTCCTGTTTCGGTAGTTGGTCCGATTCGCCGAGCAACTGCGCGGCGTGACTGAGCGCACCCAGCGGGTTTCGGATCTCGTGGGCGATCGACGCGGACAACCGCGCCAGCGAGGCCTGGGCCAGGTCGCGCGCTCTGCGGCTGATTACCGAGGTGTCTTCCAGGAAAATCAGGGTGGCCTCGCCCAGCACGCCGGGCAAGCGAACGAATTGCGGAATCACCGCCGCCTGGGTCGCCTTGAGCAACAGCCCCTCATCCTCGGTACGTCCGGTTTTGCGCCACTGGTTCAAACGCTCCACCAGCGCTGGCGCAATCACGTTGAGTCGGCGCTCGCTGACCGGCGGATTGCCCATGAGATACCAGGCGGATTCATTGATCTGGCGTACTTTAAGCTCGGTATCGACAACCAGCACGCCGGAGCGCATGCGTCGGATGATCAGCTCGTTGACCTGCTCGAGCCCGACCAGGTCGTCTCTGCGGCGTTCTGCCAGCAACTGATATTCGCGGCCCCAGCGCCCGAGCAGCGAGCAGCCAAGGGCGGTCGCGAAGCTCGCGATGCCGTAAATGCCGGCCTGGAACTCAGTGCCATCGCTCAGTCCTGTTGCCATCGCAAGCCAGGCCTCGACAATCATGCCGATCGAGATCAGCGCGGCAAAAAACAATGCAGTCCGCAACGGCAGCAGCAGGCCTGCAATTCCGACGGTAAAAATGAGCAGGATGACCAGTCCGCTGCCCAGGCCGCCGAAGCAGTGCAGCACAAGCAGCAGGATGACGACGTCGGTCATCAGCGAAAATCGGGCAAGTTCTCCCGGTGTGAAGCCAGGACGCCATTGAAACCAGGCAAATGCGAGCGCGGCCATGATGTAGGTCAGCGAGGTGGCCTGGGCCAGAAAGATCTTGTAGTCGGGTTGAAAGACGATCCCGAAATTTCCGAAGGAGGCCACCAGGATGGCGCCGGCCAGTGCCAGCCGGAAAATGGCTAAATAGGTCAGCGATCTGTGAATGAGATCCTTGTCGGCCTCGGTCTTCTGGAATAATCCGCTCACGTCCTGGTACTCCGACTGGCTGCCATCAAACGCGTAAAGTCCCGAGCCTTCCGAAGCGCATGGCAGGAGTTTCCAGGAAACAACGCACGATCGAGTTCTCGGCACTATAGCGCACCGCGCCGCCATCGTGAAGCGTCGATTGGCGAATTGCCCACCCGGTGTGTCGATGGTTTTGTTATATTTCGTCGGCTATCTTCATCGATGCGGCTCAAAAATCGGATGCCGGTCTCAAGACAAACACAAAAATCGGGAAAAACGCATGAATTTTCATGAATATCAGGCCAAGAAAATGTTTGCCGACTACGGCATTCCGGTGCCGCGTGGCGAGCTGGCCGAGTCTGGCGACGGCGCGGTCGCTGCTGCTGAAAAGGTCGGCGGCTCGCAGTGGGTCGTCAAGGCCCAGGTACATGCCGGCGGCCGCGGCAAGGCCGGTGGTGTCAAGTTTGCGAAAACACTGGACGAAGTGCGCGAACAGTCCGAAAAAATGATCGGCATGAACATCGAAACCTACCAGACCGGCGGCCGTGCGCTGCCGGTCCACTCGGTTTTGATCGCCGAGGCCACCGACATCGCCAAGGAACTGTATCTTTCGGCGCTGGTCGATCGCAACGCGCGCGCCGTGGTCTTCATGGGTTCGGCCGCAGGCGGTGTGGATATCGAACAGGTGGCCGAACAGGCGCCGGAAAAAATCATTTCGGTTGCAGTTGACAACGCCGCCGGCTTCATGCCCTACCAGGCCCGGCAAATCGGGTTCGGCATGGGACTCAACGCAAAGCAGGTGCGCCAGCTCACGAGCATCATGGATGGCTTGTACAAGCTGTTCATCGACAAGGATCTGGCGATCGTCGAGATCAATCCGCTGATCATCGACGGCGACGGTAATCTCAGCGCGCTGGACGCCAAGATCAACGCCGACGGCAGTGCATTGTTTCGGCATCCGGACCTGGCTGAAATGCGTGACGAGTCTCAGGAAGACCCCACCGAACTGGCTGCCAGCAAGCATGATTTGAACTATGTGACCCTGGATGGCAACATCGCCTGCATGGTCAACGGCGCCGGGCTTGCGATGGCCACGATGGATGTGATCAAGCTGGCCGGCGGCGAACCGGCCAACTTCCTCGATGTTGGTGGTGGTGCCACCAAGGAGCGCGTCACCGAGGCCTTCAAGCTGATCCTTTCCTCGCAAAGCGTCAAGGCCATCCTGGTCAATATTTTCGGCGGCATCGTGCGTTGCGATTTGATTGCCGAGGGCATCATCGAGGCGGTCAAGAACGTCGGTGTCGATGTGCCGGTCGTGGTCCGGCTCGAAGGCACCAACGTCGAACAGGGCAAACGAATTCTCGCCGATAGCGGCATGAAAATCATCACCGCCGACGATCTCGACGACGGCGCCAAAAAAGCCGTTGAAGCTGCGGCCTGAAGGGAAAAAACATGAGCGTACTGGTTAACAGCAAGACCCGCGTCATCTGCCAGGGCTTTACCGGCTCGCAGGGGACATTCCACTCCGAACAGGCGATCGAGTACGGTACCCGGCTGGTCGGCGGCGTCACCCCGGGTAAAGGCGGCCAGGAGCATCTTGGCCTGCCAGTGTTCGACACGGTATCCGACGCGGTCGATGAAACCGGCGCTGATGCCTCGATGATTTTCGTACCGCCGCCGTTTGCGGCCGACGCGATACTCGAGGCGGCCGATGCCGGCATTCGCGTCATCGTCACGATTACCGAGGGGATTCCGGTACTCGACATGATGCGCGTCAAGGCCGCTTTGGCCGACTACGAGGATGTGGTCCTGATCGGCCCGAATTGCCCCGGCATCATCACGCCGGGCCAGTGCAAGATCGGCATCATGCCCGGACGCATCCACAAGCCGGGGCGGGTGGGCATCGTTTCGCGTTCCGGGACGCTGACCTACGAAGCGGTATTCCAGACCACGAACGTCGGCCTGGGACAGACGACCTGCATCGGTATCGGCGGCGATCCGATCAACGGCATGAGTTTTGTCGATTGCCTCGATCTGTTCCAGGAAGATCCGGATACCGACGGCATCATCATGGTGGGTGAAATCGGCGGCAATGCCGAGGAACAAGCGGCCGAGTTCATCGCCGATTACGTCACCAAGCCGGTAGTCGCCTACATCGCCGGCGTTACTGCGCCGCCGGGCAAGCGCATGGGTCATGCCGGTGCAATCATCGCTGGCGGTCAAGGCACCGCCGAGGCCAAGTATTCGGCGCTCGATGAAGCCGGCGTCACGACGGTGCGGTCGCCGGTTGAACTCGGCTCGGCGATGGCTGAACGACTCAAGTAATCGTCCGCCAGCCGCCGATGGGGCGGCCAGGCGCTCGGCGTGATCAACGCATCGGATGCCGGATGGGTCGGTCGGCCCATCCGGTGTCGTCGGCTGGTTTCGTTTTACCTGGCGGCGACGGCGCGTGCCGGTTCCAGTCGGGTCAATCGATACGCCAGCGGCACTTATTTTCGGAAATCGGTCAATGCTCAAGATCTCGCTAGCCCAGGACGACTTCCTGGTCGGACACCTTACCGCCAACCGGAACCTGATCCTTGAACTGGTCGATCGCGCGCGCGGGGAACAGAAAGCGGACCTGATCGTTTTCCCGGAACTGGCACTGACCGGTTATCCGCCCGAAGACCTGGTGCTGCGGCCGGAGTTCATGCGCCGCACCGAGGAGGTTTTCCGTGAGATCGTGGCGCAGGTGCACGGAATCGACGTCGTCCTGGGCTATCCGCGTGCCGAATCGGGCGAGCTTTACAATTCGGCCGCCTGGCTGCGCGACGGCAAAGTGCTGGCGACCTACGACAAGTGGGAGCTGCCGAACTACGCCGTTTTCGACGAACAGCGCTATTTTCTGGCCGGTCACCAGCCGATGGTCGTCGAAGTCGGCGGCATCATGGTCGGCGTCATCATCTGCGAAGACACCTGGGCCCCCGAGGCCTGCCGGGCGGCAAGCGCGGCGGGCGCCCAAATCCTGGTGTCGGCCAACGCCTCGCCCTATTACCACGACAAGCACAAGGTGCGCGGCGAGGTGCTCAGGCAGCGCCATGCCGAGACCGGGCTGGCTCTGCTCTACCTCAATTGCGTTGGTGGCCAGGATGAGCTGGTTTTCGATGGCCATTCGCTGGCCATCGATTCGGCCGGGTCGCTGTCGGAGCCGGCGGTGCTGTGCGAAAGTGCGTTGCTGAGTGTGGGTTTCGACCCGCATCGACCGGCCCTGGAATTCCTGCACTGGCCGGCCGGGGAAACCGAAGAATTGCCGGTGGTCTACCGGGTGCTGCAGCGCGCCCTGTACGACTATGCCAGGAAAAACGGCTTCCGATCGCTGCTGCTGGGGCTTTCCGGCGGCATTGATTCGGCCCTGACCGCGGCGCTGGCCGCCGACGCGATGGGGGGCGAAAATGTGCATGCGGTGATGCTGCCGTCACGCCATACCAGCGAACTGTCACTGATTCTGGCGACCGAGCAGATCGATGTTCTGGGCCTCCAGGGCGACAATATATCGATCGAGCCCATCTTCCAGGCCTCATTGAAGCAGCTCGACAGCGCCTTTGCCGACACCCGGCCGGGTGTGGCCGAACAGAATCTGCAGGCGCGTGCACGCGGCATGGTGCTGATGGGCCTTTCCAACAAGCACGGCCACCTGTTGCTTGCCACCGGAAATAAAAGCGAATTGGCGGTTGGTTACAGTACGCTTTACGGCGATATGTGCGGCGGCTTCAACCCCATCAAGGACTGCCTCAAAGGCATGGTGTATCGTCTGGCCAGATGGCGCAACGGCATTTCTCCGGCGATTCCCGAGGGCGTGATCGATCGAGCCCCGACCGCCGAACTTGCGCCGGGCCAGACCGACCAGGACACGCTGCCGCCTTATGATCTGCTGGACCGAATTATTGTCGACTACGTCGAGCGCGATCAGCCGATTTTGGAAATCGTCGAACAGACCGGGCTCGATGAAAAGATGGTGCGGCGAGTTGCCGGTCTGGTGTTGGGTGCGGAATTCAAGCGCCGCCAGGGTGCGCCGGGTCCAAGAGTTACGCGCAAGGCCTTTGGCCGCGATCGTCGTTACCCGATCACATCGGGCTGGCACGACAGCGGCGTCAAGAAGTAACGCCTTGATCGCCGCGGATTGACGCTACCGTACGTGGTTTTCGATATTTGCCAGTTGATCATCGCTCTCGATCTTTGGCTGCTGACTTTCGGCACGGGCGCGGTGACCGATATGGATGCGAGAATTTAAAAACATGAATGAGTTGCCCGATGATCGCTTTAGCAACGCGCAACTGCCTTCGGCATCAATACCGGATTATCGTGAAGTGCACTTCGAAGCCGTCGATGCGCGTTTCGGCCGCTACGCGATCGTTTCCACGCTGGTTTTGTTTGCGCCTTATCTGATCGCAGCGATTGTGGCGCGCTGGTTTTTTGCAATTCCTCTTTTTGCCGGCCTGCTGGCAATTGCAGGGCTGCTTGGCCTGACGCTTGGCGTGGCCGGTTATCGCTGGGTGGCCGGTGGATTTCGCGGCTGGGCATTGCGCGAGCACGACCTGATTGCGCGCTCGGGTGTCTTGTGGCGCAATATCACGGCGCTCCCGATTGTCCGAATCCAGCACCTGGAAACCAGCCATGGTCCGCTGGAGCGCATGTTTGGGCTGGCGCGGCTGAAGCTGTATACCGCCGGTGGCGTCAGCGCCGATCTGGTCGTCATCGGCCTGGCCCGGGAACCGGCCGAGCAACTACGCGAACACCTTGTTGAGCAGATTCGTGTTCGCGAATCGGCATTGTCCAACGCCGATGCCGAAAATGTCTGAACACGGCGAATGCTGGACGGCACTTCCGATTGCGGCCGTCGGTGCGCTGTATTTAAACGGCATCCAGCGCCTGGTTCGTGAGAATCTTGTCGTGCTTTTCGGTGCCGGCACCGGCTTTGCGGTCAGTGATGCGCTGGGCTGGTACGAGTTCGCATTGATCGGCATGCTGGTGCTGGCGGTGGGCTTGCTGGTTGCAGTCATTTATCACCGGAGGTTTCGCTACCTTGTGGCCGATGACCACATTCGCGTCCGACAGGGGCTGTTTGAGCAAACGCAGGTCAAAGTTCGATTCGATCGCGTCCAGAACGTCAGTTTCAGCCAGCCCGTTTATCTGAAACCCTTCGGGCTGACCCGGCTTGGCCTGGAAACGCCTGGAGCTGCCCAGACCGAGGTCCGGCTGCCCGGTATTCGAACCTCCGAGGCCGAACGGATCCATGACCTGGTTGCCGCTTGTCAAGACAACGGTGCTGCGGCCGTCGAGGACAATGGACTCCGTGAGCCGGAAGCGGATCTGCAAGCCAGCGCTGCGCCCGCGGCGGTATTTTCGACCAGAATCGGCGATCTGTTTGGTTATGGTCTGACTTCCAACCAGGTCTGGATTCTGCTCGCCTTGTTCGGCGCCCCGGTTTCGAACTGGATCGAGCGCAGGAGTTCTGGATGGGTTTCGGAATTGACCGCGAACGGCTTGCCTGATGAAGTGTGGCTTGAACACGCACCGTGGCTGCTGGGCCTGGCAGCCGGCGGCCTGATCGTCGCGTTGGCACTGGCCCTGATGCTACTTTCCGGCCTTCTCGCCGTGATTCGTTTTTACGACTACCGCCTGACCCGCGATGGCGGTCGACTCAAAAGCCGGTCCGGTTGGTTTGACGTGCGTGAAAAAACGCTGAACCAGTCGAGGCTTCACAGCATGGAATTGGTACAGACCGCAATTGGTCGAGCCATCGGTCACTGGTACGCGCTGGGCCACCAGGCCGGCGCGGGCCATGGCGAACAGGGTCTTGCCACTGATCGCAGGTTTCTGATCCCGGGAATTCATTCAAGTCAGCTTGAGACGGTGGCCGCTGCGTTGGTCGGTCATAGCTGGCAGGAGCCTGACTGGCAGCCGATCGACCGGCGATTCCGAAATCGCTTATGGGCACGAATTGTGTCACCGATATTTGTCAGCGGCCTTGTGCTGTGGATGCTGCCGCAGTGGTCGGCACAATGGCCCGCGGCAGTCTTGATGCTGGCGAGCCTGCTGCTTGGCGCCGTCATCCATCAGAACTACAAGCGCTGGGGTTTTGCCTTCGACGGCACGCGGGTGCAAATTCGGCGCGGACTTATCGGCCAGAGAATTTCAAGTTTCGAAATTGCACGCTGCCAGCAGTTTCGATTGACCTGCAGTCCGTATCAGCGCCGCCACGGGCTGGCGTCGCTGGTACTGCGCCTGCCGCATGGTGATGCGACCATCCCGTATTTGCAGCGCGAACTGGCCGATGACCTGGCGAATCAATTGTTGTTTCAGGTTGAGCAAGCCCAAACGCAGACCTTGTGACCCGCCCTTTGTACCACCGTTAGTTGCAGTAGAGGAAAGGCTCAGGCACCCGATCTGTTGGCCGTCCGCGATCCGGCTGGGCTCAACTCGGCACCTCCTGGAAAGGGCTTCAGGCAGCGCAATCGAAACCGTTGGCCATGTTTTCCAGGCGGGCGGCATCGAGGATCTTGACCTTGCGCGAATGTGAATCGGCAATGCCCGATTGCTTGAACGACCTCAGGCAGCGGGAAAGCGTTTCCGGCTGCACCGACAGGTAACTGGCGATATTTTTTTTGCTCGAGTCGAGCAGGAAAAGATCTTGTCGACCATTCTTTTTGTATTGGTCCAGTAGATAGTAGGCAACGCGAAATTTGGCTTTGTCCACCGACAGCAATTCCACGTGATCGATCAGTGCCTCGAAGCGATCGCTCAATTCCTGGACGATATTCATATAGGCCGGCTGCGACAGCGAAAGCAGTTTGAACAGTTCGGTGGAATCAACCGACAGAACGCGACTTGCCTTGATCGCGCGGCAATCGAGCGAATAGCGACGTTGCCGGTTGAACAGCATGGCACCGATCAGGTTATCGCCGGGCGAGGCAATTTCAACGATTTTTTCCGTGCCGTATCGGGTGGACCGAGAGATCTTCAACTGGCCGGAGATGCAATAATAGGTATTGCGTGCCGTCTCGCCCTGTCGGAATAGCGCTTGCCCCCTGCTCAGTTCGACCAGGCGACTATGTTCCAGAATCTGGTTCATCAGTGATTCTGCAAGACCCTCGAACATAGAAAACTGTTCAAGATCGTGCAGACTTGCTTGTTGTAGCTGGTTCATGTTCTCACCGCTCCTTGTTTCGTTGATGGTTCGAACAGCTTCCAATTGAAACCGCAATTCCAGATGGAAAACCTAGCTTGCAACGGTCTTTAATTCAATATCGACTTTTGCTTGCCATGTAATCAGTATGTGCTTTTGGATCGCGCTTACTTTTGATTCAAGTCAATTCTGAGGTTTGGTGGGTTGGCTGGTTGGCTGGTTGGTTGGCTGGTTGGCTGGCTGGTTGGCTGGTTGGCTGGTTGGCTGGTTGGCTGGTTGGCTGGTTGGCTG
>JAVVET010000008.1:0-63312 GCA_032251235.1 Wenzhouxiangellaceae bacterium | reverse complement strand
CGTAGCGAGGGAAAGCCGGTTGGAGTCAGATTTTTTGATCTTTTGAGGCGAATAGTGAGTCTATTTAACGAAAAAGAGCGGAGAATCTGGCCCAATCCGGCTTTTCGGCAGTAGATCAGCGTTAAGTCCGACAGGCTCCTAGAGCCGCCGGACGCGGATCGAGCGGCCCTTGATCTTGCCGGCCTTGAGGTGCTCCAGCGCTTCGCGAACGTGGGACCGTGAAACCGCCACGTAGGCCGAACGATCGGAGATGTCGATCTTGCCGACCTGGTGGCCGCCAATGCCCTTGTTGCCGGTCAGGGCGCCGAGAATGTCGCCGGGACGCAGCTTGTCCTTGCGCCCGGCGTTCAAGACCAGCGTCACCATCGCCGGCTTCAGCGGCAGCGCCGGTTCGGCCGGCAGCGCCTGGACGTCGCTCAGTTCGAACTGCTGATCGAGAAACGCTTCGAGCATCTTGATTCGCGGCATTTCGGCCTGGGTCAGCAGCGTAATGGCCAGGCCGGTCTTGCCGGCCCGGCCGGTGCGGCCAATGCGGTGCAGATAGCTCTCGGCATCGCCGGGCACGTCGTAATTGACAACCATCGCCAGGTCCGGGATATCCAGGCCGCGGGCGGCCACGTCGGTGGCCACCAGCGTGCGCGCGCTGGCATTGCCGAATCTCACCAGCACCAGGTCGCGTTCCTTTTGTTCCAGGTCGCCATGCAGCGCAATCGTGCTGTGGCGCCGGCTTTGCAATTCCTCGGCAAGCTCGGCGCAACCCTGGCGGGTCTTGCAGAAGATCAGACAGGATTCGGGTTGATGTTTACCGAGTATTTTCAACAGTGTTTCGAGCTTGTGGCGAGGCCGGGTGACGCAGTAGAAAAGCTGCCGGATGCGGCTGCGCTGATGGTCCTGCTCGACGCTGATCTCCAGTGCCTGGTGCTGAAAGCGCGCGCTCAACTCCTGGATGTCCTCCGGGTAGGTGGCCGAAAACAGCAAAGTCTGGCGGCGCGCCGGCGTGCAATCAATGATCGCGGCAATGCTGTCGTAGAAACCCATGTCGAGCATTCGATCGGCCTCGTCGAGCACCACCGTATTGACCGATTGCAGGTCCAGGGTTCGCTTTTCCAGGTGGTCGCTGATTCGTCCGGGCGTGCCCACGACCACGTGCGCACCGTGTTCCAGCGATGTTTTTTGCGCCGCCAGCGGGCTGCCGCCGCAAAGCGTGACGACCTTGACGTTGGGCAGCGGGCTTGCCAGGCGGCGCAGTTCTGCGGCAACCTGTGCCGCCAGTTCACGGGTCGGGCACAAAACCAGTGCCTGGCAGCGGCGGACAGCCAGGTCCAGGCGCTCGATCAGGCCAAGGCCGAAGGCCGCGGTCTTGCCGCTGCCGGTGCGGGCCTGGGCAATCACGTCTTTGCCGGCCAGAATGTGCGGCAGGCTTTGCTGCTGAATCGGGGTCATATACTGATAACCCAGCGATTCCAGGTTGTCGCGAAGCGGTTCGGAAAGCGGTAATGTCTTGAATGAATCGGTCAAGGTGGGCTCGGCATTGATGGGCATCGGTGCCGGCAGCGCCGGCGGGAGTCGCATCCTATCAGAAGCCACGCCTGCTACCGCCAATCCTGCAGCTTTAAGCTGCGTTGCGCACGCGCAATTCCGGGAAATTGTGAACCTGACTTGCAATTCGAGCTGACCTTCTTGCCCGGAGCCAGGCCAGGAAATCCACGGACCCAGGCACGGAAGAGTTACCGGGGCGGCAGTGCCAGCCATGCTGCCGGATCGGCGGCGCTGCACGGCCCCGGGTCGCAGCATGCGTCGAGCCCAAGCCGGCGATCCCGTCCAAATCGTCAACGGCTGCCTGAAACCACAACCCAAAACCGGTATTTCCGCTACCATCAAGCCTTTCGCACTGCCAGTATGTGCCGACCATGCCCGCCAACGATTTTTCTGAAGATTCCGCCCGGCTGATTTCAGCCCGATCCGAGGGCGGCGACGATTCCTGCGAAGTTTCGCTGCGACCGGCGCGACTGGCTGAATACATTGGCCAGCAAACGATGAAGGACCGGCTCGGGATTTACCTGGAGTCGGCACGAAAACGAAACGAAGCGCTTGACCACGTCCTGATTTTCGGCCCGCCGGGGCTGGGAAAGACCACGCTGGCCAATGTGATTGCCGCCGAAATGGGCACGCAACTGCGCCAGACCTCCGGGCCGGTACTGGAACGTGCCGGTGACCTGGCCGCGATCCTGACCAACCTGGAGCCGGGCGATGTTCTTTTTATCGACGAAATCCACAGGCTTTCACCGGTCGTCGAGGAAGTGCTGTACCCGGCCATGGAAGACTACCGCATCGACATCATCATCGGCGAAGGGCCGGCGGCGCGCTCGATCCAGCTCGATTTGCCTCGCTTTACGCTGGTCGGCGCCACCACGCGGGCCGGGCTTTTGACCTCGCCGCTGCGCGACCGCTTCGGCATCGTCGAGCGGCTGGAGTTTTATGCCGTTGACGACCTGACGAAAATTGTGACGCGTTCGGCCGGCATTCTGGATATCGAATGCGATGGCGCCGGTGCCGGCGAAATTGCGCGGCGCTCGCGCGGCACGCCCAGAATTGCCAACCGCCTGCTGCGCCGTGTCCGGGATTACGCCCAGGTGCGCGCCGACGGGCTGATCGAATCGGCTGTCGCCAACAGGGCGCTGGAAATGATGCAGGTCGATGCCGAAGGTTTCGACCAGCTCGACCGGCGCCTGCTGACGATCCTGATCGAGCATTTCGACGGCGGACCGGTTGGCGTGGAAAGCCTCGCGGCGGCGCTATCGGAGGAGCGCGGCACGATCGAGGACGTCATCGAGCCGTATCTCATCCAGCAGGGCTTTCTGGTGCGCACGGCGCGCGGCCGAATGGCCACGCCAAGAACATGGCAACACATGGGGCTCAAACCGCCGGCCGGGTCGCGAGCGGCCGAATCCGGTGACTTGTTCGGCACATGAGCGGCACGACCAGACCCGGGCCGGGCCAGCCCATTGGCCAGTTTCGCTATCGTGTCTATTGGGAAGATACCGACGCCGGGGGCGTGGTTTACCATGCGCGCTACCTGCAGTTTCTCGAGCGCGCACGCTCGGACTGGCTGGCCGGGCTGGGTGTGGTGCAGTCCAGCCTGAAGGCCGAACAGCAGCGGATATTCGCCATTACCCGCCTGACCATCGATTTTCGCAAGCCGGCCCGCCTTGAAGATGAACTTGAGGTCACGGTTTGCGTCCAAGCCCTCGGTCGCGCACGGATCGACTTCATGCAGCAGATCCGGCGCGATGGAGAATTGTTGATCGACGCCACGGTTCGCGCTGCTTGTCTGGATGCGCAGAAGTTCAGGCCGGCCCGGGTTCCACCCGAAGTTCTTGACAAGATTCGAGCAGCTGTCGATATTTGACGATAAAATCAAATCAAAACAAATAAATATTAACTTTTCCCGGAAATTACATGAATGCTGATATGAACATCTGGACCTTGATCGCCGAGGCCACGCTGGTGGTGCAGTTCGTGATGGCGGCGCTGGTCCTGGCCTCGATCGCTTCCTGGGTCATCATCTTTTCCAAGCGCACGATGCTGGCGCGTCTGGAAAAACGCTCGAAACAGTTCGAAGAGCGCTTCTGGTCGGGCGCCGACCTGGGCCAACTCTACGAGCGGGTTACCAGTGAACACAAGGTGCGAGAAGGTCATGAAATCCTGTTCGAAGCCGGGTTTCGGGAATTCACCCGCCTGCGTGAAGAACAGCGAATCAATGCTGACACGCTGGCCAGCGGCGCACAGCGGGCCATGCGGGTGGCCCTGACACGTGAAATCGATCGCCTGGAGCAGGGGCTCAACTTCCTGGCCACGGTCGGGTCGACCAGCCCGTATGTCGGCTTGTTCGGCACGGTCTGGGGCATCATGCATGCATTTTTCGCGCTGGCCGGTGTGCAGCAGGCGACCATTGCGATGGTCGCACCCGGCATTGCCGAGGCGCTTATCGCAACGGCGATGGGCCTGGTGGCGGCGATCCCGGCCGTGATCGCCTACAACCGATACTCCAACCAGGTCTATCGACTGGAAGTGCGGATGGATAATTTCAAGGAAGAATTCGCAGGCATCCTGTACCGCCAGGCACGCCGTCTGCAGGAAGCCTGATGTTTCAGTCCGACGCACCGATCCGCCGCCGACAGCGAGCCATCGCCGAAATCAACGTCGTGCCTTACATCGACGTGATGCTGGTGCTGCTGATCATATTCATGATTACCGCGCCGATGCTGAACCTGGGCGTTGAAGTCGAACTGCCGCAGGCCAGCGCCGAGTCGCTGGGCGACATCAGCGACCCGCTGATGGTCACCGTGAATCAAAACGGTGATTTGTATCTGAATACCGGCGATGCACCCGAATTGATTGATGGTCAGACGCTGGTCGAGCGCGTCGGGATCATCGTTGCCAGGAACCCGGAGGTGCAGGTTCTGGTCGGCGGTGACCAGCAGGTGCCGTATCGATATATTTACGAAACGATGGTGTTGCTGCAGCGCGCCGGCGTGGCCGCGATCGGCTTCATGGGCGACCCACCGGAGCAGTGAACGTTCGACGCACGCCCCAGCCGAGCCGCATGCAGGGCTTTAGAGACGTGGCGCTGGCAGTGCTGCTGGCGATTGCCGTCCACCTGGCCGGCCTGGGCCTGCTGTGGCTGGGCAGCCTGAGCTGGCAGCCGAACAAGCCGCTGCGCGCAGCACCGGCGTTCACGCTGGTCGATGCCGCGCCCTACGTGGCCGCCGAGCGTCGCGAGCAATTGGCCGAGCAGCAGGAGCGTGCCGCCCAGCAGCGGCTGGAGCAGGCGCAGCGCGAGCAGGCGCGGCGCGAAGCCGAACTCGAGCAGCAGCGTCGACAGGAACAGGAGCGACAGACACAACAACAACAGCGCCAGGCGCTGCTGGAGCAGCAGCGCGCCGAGCAGCTGGCGCGCGAAAGCGAAATGGCGCAACAGCGCCAGGCCGAGCAGCTGCGGCAGCAGCAGCGCGAACTGCGCGAGGCCGAGCAGCAGCGGCGCCTGGATGAACTGGAAGACTTGCGTCGCCAGCGCGAACTGGCCCAGCAGGAGCGAGAGGCCCAGGAGCGCCGGCTTGCCGAACTGGCCGAACAGCGTGAAATACAGGCCGAGCAGCGCCGGGCCGAAGCCGAGTCCGAGCGCTTGCGGCTGGCCAGCGAGCAGGCTGAGCAGCAGCAGCGCGAAGCCAGCCTGCGGGATGAATATGGTTCGACCATTGCCGAGTTGGTGAAACGGAACTGGATTCGCCCGGGAAACACCCGGCCGGGCGTACGCTGTAATGTCCGGGTGGTCCAGATCCCGGGTGGAGAGATCATCGATTCGGCGATTGCCAGCCCCTGCAATGCAGATGAGCTGACCAGACGCTCGATCATTGCCGCGGTCGAACGCACCGCCGTACTACCCTATAGAGGTTATGAAGATGTATTTGAAAGAGAAATTGTGTTTACTTTTGTTTACGACGGCTAGCCTGCTGTTCGTCGGCACGGCGCAGGCCCAGCTTCAAATCGAAATCGTCGACGGCGTGGAAGGGGCCTTGCCGATTGCCGTGGTGCCTTTCGTTTTCGACGACCCGGCCAGTCAACCCGAGACGCCCATGCACGAGGTCATCGCGGCCGATCTTCGCCGCAGCGGCCTGTTCGATCCACTGGCAGTCGAGGACATGATCGATCGGCCGGGCAGCCCGTCGGAAGTCAAGTTCGGAACCTGGCGTTTGCTGAAGGTTGATTATGTTGCCATGGGCCGCTGGATTCCGGATGCCGACGGGGTTTCGGGCGAGGTTCAATATCACCTGGTCGCGGTACATTCGGGCCGGACCCTGTTTTCAAGAGCCATCCCGACCGGAATCGGCGAATTTCGGCTGCGCTCCCACCAGGTCGCCGATGCCATCTATCAGGAACTGACCGGCACGCCGGGCGCGTTTGCCAGTCGCATTGCCTACGTCAAGGTCAGCCAGCCTTCCACCGAGCAGGAGCAGTTCGAGTTGATCGTGGCCGACTCCGACGGGTATGGGCCGCAGACCATCGTGCGCCACAGCCAGCCGATTCTTTCGCCCAGTTGGGCCCCGGATGCACGGCGCCTGGCCTACGTTTCGTTCGCCACCGGCCGATCGAATGTCATCATCCAGGATATTTTTACCGGCCAGCGCGAAATCGTTTCCTCGAGCCCCGGCATCAACGGTGCACCGGCGTTTTCACCCGATGGCCGGATGCTGGCGATGAGCCTGTCGCGAACCGGCAGTTCGGAAATCTGGGTGCGGGATCTTTCGAGCGGGCGGATGGAGCAGTTGACCAGCCACTGGTCGATCAACACCGAACCGGCCTGGTCACGCGACGGGCGTCATATCTATTTCACATCCGACCGGGCCGGCCGGCCGCAGATCTATCGCGTGCAACGCGACGGCCGCAACGTCGAGCGGGTGACTTTTGAAGGTCAATACAATTCCGATGTGTCGGTCGACCCGTACCAGGGCCTGCTTGCGATGGTGCACGGCGGCGAAGCCGACTATCGCATTGCGATTATGGATCGCGAATCGGATCGATTGCGTGTATTATCTCCAGGTCGCATGGACGAGTCGCCGAGCTTTGCGCCCAATGGCACGATGGTGCTGTATGCAACGCGCGAGGGCGAGCGTGGAATCCTGTCAGCGGTTTCGGCCGATGGACGATTCAGGCAAAGACTGGTGCTCACGGATGGAGACGTGCGCGAACCGGCCTGGTCACCGCTGATGCGCTGAGCAACGTCGACGCGCCGCGAAAATAACATAAAAACCCTGTCGAACAATGAAATACACGCCCTAACCAGGCATTTGGAGGAAGCATGAAATTCGCCGTAAAAGTCTTATCCGTTGTACTGCTGTCGTTGCTGTTGGCCGCGTGCGCACCCGAAACCCGGGACGTACCGCCGGAATCGGCGCCCGAAGCGCAGCCTGATCGTCCGAGCGAACCGGTCGATATCGATCGTGTCGATCCCCAGGATTATGCCGATTCCCGCAACCTGGACAATCCGGACAGCCTGCTGAGCCAGCGAGAACTCTATTTCGAATTCGATCGCTCGGACGTCAAACCGGAATATTTGCCGATCATTCGCGCGCATGCCAATTACCTGAAGGCCAATCCGAGTGCAAGGGTGTTGCTGGAAGGCCATGCCGACGAGCGCGGCTCACGCGAGTACAACCTTGGCCTGGGCGAACGCCGCGGCAATTCGGTACTTGACCTGATGCGTGCCGAAGGCGTTTCCTCCAGCCAGGTTGAAGTGGTCAGCTACGGCGAAGAACGCCCGGTTTGCCGCCAGTCCAGCGAAACCTGCTGGGAGCGCAATCGACGCGTGGAGATCGTCTACACGGCGCGATGAGGATGAACATGGCTTCTATCATGCAGACCAGTGGTGGTGTCGGTCGTGGCCTTTTGGCCGCGACCGTACTGTTTGCCGTGCCGCTTTCAAGCACCAGCGCGCAGGAATCGGACATGGCTTCGCGCATGATCCTGGAGCTGCAGCAGATGCGTGAGGAAGTACGCGAGTTACGCGGCATGGTCGAGAGCCAGTCCCAGGAAATCGAAAACCTCAAGCGGCGCCAGCGCGACCAGTACATTGATCTGGATCGCCGTCTCAGCGCACAGCCTCGCACAGCCGCTGCCGGTCCGGGCGAGGTCGCCCGGGAGGCCGATCGCGCTACGGTTTCCAGCAACGAAACCAATGGCGTCGGGACCGGTTCCGACGATTCCGGTCGCCCGATCGTGGTCGGTGATATCGGACCGTCCGGGGCCCTTCCGACAGCTCCGGCCGACCGGCCCGAAGTGCGCCAACCGATGCAGCGCATGCCCGAGATCACGACGCTGGCAGAACCTGCACAACCGGCACAACGCGAATTGCAGCCGCCGACCGAAGCCGAGCAGCGCGTCTACGACCAGGCCTTCCTGGCCTTGCGCGAAACCCGATACGTCGATGCCGCCGAGGGATTCGACCGCTTTTTACGCGATTACCCGAATTCGAGCTACGCGCCCAACGCCCAGTACTGGCTGGGCGAGGTCTACTACGTCACGCGGGATTTCGAAACCGCGCTGGCGCAGTTCCAGGACCTGATGGAGAAGTATCCGGACAGCAGCAAGCAGCCCGACGCCCTGCTCAAAATCGGCTTCAGCTACTACGAGCTCGAGCAATGGGATCGCGCACGAGCGGCGCTGGAGCAGGTGGTCGCGGATTACCCGGGCACCAACTATTCCCGCCTGGCAGAGAACCGCTTGCGCACCATGCGGCTGGAAGGGCATCTCTGAATCCGGCTGGGCCGGTTTCAGGTTTTAACGGCCAGGTTTTTAAGTGTTAAGTGGGTTTGCCCGTTTCGTCCTCATCTGCCCGTGGGTGTCCGTGAGCCTGGCAGCTAAAACCTGAAACGTAAAACGCAAGGCCTGAAACCCCGTTGCCCCGAATGACCTCCATGCCCGAGCAAAAAACTCACCGCTCCGAAACCGCGCTGAAGATCACCGAGATCTTCCGTTCGCTGCAGGGCGAATCGGACTCGGCCGGCTGGCCGACGGTATTCGTGCGCCTGACCGGCTGCCCGCTGCGCTGCGTCTGGTGCGACACCGCGTATGCGTTCCAGGGCGGCCAGTGGCGGACCATCGAGCAGATCGTCGAACAGGTCGCGGGCCTGGGCACCCGACGAGTCTGCGTGACCGGGGGCGAACCGCTGGCACAAAAGCGCTGTCTGGACCTGCTGAAGCAATTATGCGATGCAGGCCACCTGGTTTCACTGGAGACCAGCGGCGCGCTGCCGGTCGACGAGGTCGATGCGCGCGTGGTCAAGGTGCTCGATCTCAAAGCGCCGGGATCCGGTGAGTCGGGGCGCAATCTGTGGCAAAACCTCGATCAACTGCAGCCGCAGGACCAGATCAAGTTCGTGATCGCCGATCGTGCCGATTTCGACTGGGCGATCGAGCAGGTGCGCGCACGTCAGCTGACACGCTGGGATGTGCTGCTTTCGCCGGTATGGGAAAGCCTCGCGCCTCGGGACCTGGCCGACTGGCTGCTGGAATCCGGCCTCGAGGCACGGCTGCAAATCCAGATGCACAAGGTGCTATGGGGCGATCAGCCAGGCAAGTGAGCGCCCCGGTAGCCCATAGGACTTGATCAAACAGCCCCATCCCCAAGCAACCAACCAACTAGCCCTTCCCGCCAACCTCGACCAGCCGGTACAGTACTTCCAGCGCCTCGCGCGGGCTGAGCGTGTCGGGCTCGATTTCTGCCAGCATTTGTCTGACGGGGTCGGGCAGGGCCGACTCGCTTTCGGGTTCAGGCTGGCCGCGGCCGGCTTTCGAAAAAAGGCTCATCTGGGCCGATTGTGCGTTGCCGGCTTCGTTTTCCAGGCGTTCGAGATGCGCCTGTGCGCGCTTGAGAACCGGACCGGGCAGACCGGCCAGGCGCGCGACCTGGAGCCCGTAGGACTGGTTGGCCGGCCCGGCGCGAACACTGTGAAGAAAAATGATGCGATCTCGATGTTCGCGCGCGTCGAGATGAACATTGACGATGCCGTCGTGGTCTTCGGCAAGCCGGGTCAGTTCGAAATAGTGCGTGGCGAACAACGTGTAGGCGCGCGTTTGCATCGCCAGTTCGGTCGCCACGGCCCAGGCCAGGGCCAGTCCGTCAAAGGTCGATGTTCCGCGGCCGATCTCGTCCATGAGCACCAGCGATTGGTCGGTGGCATTGTGCAGGATATTGGCCGTTTCAACCATTTCGACCATGAAGGTCGAACGACCGCGGGTCAGGTCGTCGCCGGCACCGATACGCGAGAATATTCGGTCGACCGGTCCGCAACGCATGGATTTTGCCGGCACGAAACTGCCCGCATGCGCCAGCAGCACGATCAGCGCGACCTGGCGCATGAAGGTCGACTTTCCGCCCATGTTCGGGCCGGTGATGACCAGCATGCGCCGATCAGGGTCGGTAAGGCAATCGTTGGGCACGAACGGCTCGTCCTGGAATGCCTCGACCACCGGGTGGCGACCCTCGTGGATACAAAAGCCTGGATCGTCATCAAGAACCGGCTGGCTCCAGTTCAGCGTTTCGGCGCGCTCGGCGAAGGTAGCCAGCACGTCGAGCTCGGCCATGGTCGATGCCATTCTGGCCAGCTGCCCGTGTTCGCCGGCCAGCGTTTCGATCAGTTCTTCGTACAGGGCTTTCTCGCGCGACAGTGCGCGTTCGCGTGCCGAGAGCACCTTGTCTTCATGCAGCTTGAGTTCCTCGGTGATGAAGCGTTCGGCGTTTTTCAGCGTCTGGCGCCGGGTGTAGTCATCCGGCGCCTCGCCCGAGCGCGCCTTGCTGATTTCGATATAGTAGCCGTGGACGCGGTTGTAACCGACCTTCAGCGTGCTGATGCCGGTGCGTTCCCGCTCGCGCTGTTCGAAGCGCTGCAGGAAGTCATCGGCATTGCCGCTCAAGGCACGCAATTCGTCGAGTTCGCTGTCGTAACCGGTCCTGATGACGCCGCCGTCGCGAATCAGCACAGGCGGCTGGTCGACCAGCGCACGGGCCAGCCATTCGACCAGATCGGCGCGTTCGGGCAGCTTTTCGATCAGTTCCTGCAACAAGGGGTCGTGGCTTGCATCAAGCGCCCGGACGATTTCCGGAATGGCCTCCAACCCGCCACGCAATGTGGTGATATCGCGTGGCCGGGCCGAGCCCAGCGCAACCCGCGTGAGAATGCGCTCGAGATCGCCGCTGCCCGAAAGCGCCTCGTGCACACCGGACTGTAACTGGTCGGCCAGCAGTGCCTGGATTGCGCTGTGGCGGGCGTTCAGCACCACGCGCTCGCGCAGCGGATGAACCAGCCAGCGCCTCAGCTCGCGGCTGCCCATCGGTGAGGCAGTTCGATCCAGAAGCCCGATCAAGGTGTGCTCGTCTCGGCCATCCGGGTGGCGATCGATTTCCAGGTGGCGTCGGGTGGCGGCATCCAGCATCAGATGGGTATTTTGCTGTTCGAAGCGCAGGCCGTCGATATGCGGCAACTCGCCGGCCAGCATCTCGCGTGCGTAGCCGATCAGCGCGCCGGCGGCGGCAATTTCGGCGCCCGGCTGTTCGATCCCGAAGCCGCTGAGATCCTGAACACCGAACTGGCGGCACAGCAGCCTGACCCCGGCCTCGAGATCGAAATCCCAGTCCGGCCGCGATTTCAGGCTGGCCGATGCCGTCGCCAGCTGGCTGTCGGGAATGGATTCGGGCTTGAGAATTTCGGCCGGCCGCAGACGCTCGAGTTCGGCTGCCAGTGCTTCGTGCCCCGCCAGCCGGGTGCAGGACATGCGCCCGCCGGCCAGGTCCAGCCAGGCCAGCCCCGGTGTGCCGTCAAGCCAGCACAGCGCGGCCAGCAGCCGATCGCCGCGATCATCGAGCAGGGATTCTTCGGTGAGTGTTCCGGGGGTTACGATGCGAACCACTTTTCGCTCGACCGGACCCTTGGCCGATTCCGGATCGCCGGTCTGTTCGCAAATGGCCACCGATTCGCCCTGGCGCAGCAGCCGCGCTAAATAGGTATCGACCGAATGATAGGGAATGCCGGCCATCGGAATCGGCTGACCGGCCGACTGGCCGCGGGTGGTCAGCGTGATGTTGAGCAGCTTCGCGGCCCGTCGGGCGTCGTCGTAAAAGAGCTCGTAGAAATCCCCCATCCGGAAAAAAAGCACGATATCCGGGTAATCGGCCTTGATGCGCAGATACTGCTGCATCAACGGCGTATGTTGAGGGGCACTGGCGTCTTTCATCGGTGGCGTCCTTGATAGCGTGCACGATGATACCGGACCGGACCGGGCACGGCTTGGCTAAATCCTGAGCCCGCCCCGGCGCAAACGATAAAAAAAATCCAGTCTCGAAAATCACAGCAATTTCGTTGCCGACGCGGCATCATAGGCTCATGAACAATCGTTTTGACGACGAATCGCTTTCGACTCGCGCCGCCGCCGTAGGCATGGAACTCAAGGCGCATGGACGCATGCTGGCGCTGGCCGAGTCGTGCACCGGCGGCTGGATTGCGAAGGTCTGTACCGACCTTCCCGGCAGTTCGGCGTGGTTCGAGCGCGGCCTGGTGACATATTCCAATCGTGCCAAGTCCGAAGAACTTGCAGTTCGTCCTGCCACGATCGCGCATTACGGTGCGGTCAGTGAAATGGTGGTCGCCGAGATGGTGCGCGGTGCACGCTCGGTCTCGCATGCCGATTACGCCGTCGCGGTCAGCGGCATTGCCGGCCCCGAGGGCGGCACGCCCGCCAGGCCCGTCGGAACCGTGTGTTTCGGCTGGATCGGTCCTGAAGACGAACCGGAAACCGAAACCTGCCTGTTCGGCGGAGACCGTGAAGAGGTCCGCCGCAAGAGCGTGGCGCATGCGCTGGATGGTCTGCTGGGCCGGTTGTGACTGATGTTCGACGACGATTCTTTTTTGCGCTTTGGCCGGACCCGGCCCTGCGTTCGGAGATCGTCAGGCGGAGGCAGGCCGTTCAAAGCTTGTCGCCGCGTCGGGTTCCCGACCAAAATTTGCACCTGACGCTGATTTTTCTCGGCGCGCAGCCGGAAAATCGGATGAATTCGCTGCTGGTCGCCGTCGACGACTTGAAAAGCGCCTCTTTTGAACTGCTGCTGGACCGCTTTGGCTGGTTCGCCGGGGCGCGCGTTGCCTGGCTTGGCGGCATGCCTGCACCGGCCGGCCTGCTGCTGGTCCGGCGCCTGGCGCTGCTGGCCGATTCGGCCGGACTGGAATTCGATCGTCGGAACTGGCAGCCGCATGTCACACTGTTTCGCAAGGTAATGCGCCAGCCGGCCTTTCCCGAGCCGGCGCCATTGCACTGGCCGGTGCGGGATTTTTCGCTGATCGAGTCGGTTGCCGGCCAGCCTTATCAGGTTTTGAGAACCTGGTCCTTACAATCGCAATAGGTCGATCTTCGGTTGTTCCTCGAGCCAAACGCCTTGCGGCGCCGGATTTGTAGGAAAAACGGACGAATCGGGGTAGGAAAATCGCTCGACCCCACCCGCATGGGTTGGAAACTCTAGACCCTGTGAGATAATCGCAGCAACTTCAAAAACAGCCAAGTGGCGGAGAAAATTCAAGTGGATGAGAATCGGAAAAGAGCATTATCGGCGGCCCTGAGCCAAATCGAAAAGCAATACGGCAAGGGTGCCGTAATGCGCATGGGCGACGACGCCCGCTCGCGCGACGTGCCGGTGGTTTCCAGCGGCTCGCTGGCGCTGGATGTCGCCCTGGGCATCGGCGGGCTGCCGAGAGGGCGGGTCGTGGAAATCTACGGCCCGGAATCCTCGGGCAAGACCACGCTGACGCTGCACGCGGTAGCCGAGGTGCAGAAGCTGGGTGGAACGGCCGCATTCGTCGACGCAGAGCATGCGCTCGATCCGGGATATGCCGAAAATCTTGGCGTCAACGTCGACGACCTGCTGGTCTCACAGCCCGATACCGGGGAGCAGGCGCTGGAAATCACCGACATGCTGGTGCGTTCGGGTGCGGTCGATATCGTGGTCGTCGATTCGGTCGCAGCGCTGACGCCCAAGGCCGAAATCGAGGGCGAAATGGGCGATACCCACGTCGGTCTCCAGGCCCGCTTGATGAGCCAGGCCCTGCGCAAGCTGACCGGAAACATCAAGCGCACCAATTGCATGGTGATCTTCATCAACCAGATCCGGATGAAAATCGGCGTCATGTTCGGCTCGCCCGAGACCACCACAGGCGGCAATGCGCTGAAATTCTACGCATCGGTACGGCTCGACATTCGCCGCATCGGCGCACTCAAGCGCGGTGACGAGGTCATCGGCAACGAAACCCGGGTCAAGGTCGTCAAGAACAAGATGGCGCCGCCGTTCCGCCAGGCCGTGTTCGAAATTCTTTACGGTGAGGGCATCTCGCGAGAAGGCGAGTTGATCGAACTCGGGGTCGAGCACAAGATCATCAACAAGTCCGGTGCCTGGTACAGCTATGGCAAGGACCGGATCGGACAGGGCAAGGACAATGTCCGCACCTTTCTAAAGGAACATCCGGAAATGACCAACGAAATCGAAACCCGCTTGCGCGAGATCCTGCTGCCCAAGCCGGCACCGGCCGAAGCTAAAAAGGATGAAGCCAAAAAAGACAAGCCGGTCGAAGAGGCAACCGGCTGATTCTGGTGGCGGCCGTCGATTTCGAGGCGGTTTTGGTGGCGCCGAGGCAATCGAGGCCAGCAGTGTGACGCTTGCGATCGCAGCCTGGGCGAGACCGGCGCGGTTGCAGCAAAGGCTGGCCGACCTCGGCCTCGGCTTCGACGCCGGCCAGGCTGCTGATTTTAACGGGCCGGGGCCACGTACCATGCAATCGTCCAACCGAGCCTGTCCGGACGCAGCGACGGCTTGACTGATGACCGCATCGGAATCACCCGGTAGCGTCTCGGAAGTGCGCGAAGCTGCGTTTCGGCTGCTGGCCAGGCGCGAGCATTCGGCGAAAGAACTTGTATTCAAGCTGGTCGGCAAGGGTTGGCCTGAAATGATCGTGGAGCAGGTCATCGTAGACCTGGCCGAATCCGGCCTGCAATCGGATCGACGGTTTACCGACAGCCTCATTCGAGATCGCGTCAGCCGACACTACGGCCCGCGACGAATCCTGGCTGAACTCCACGATCGAGGCATCGATCCTGCATTGGCTTCGAATGCGATTGACGAGGCGCATATCGATTTCTTCGCACTCGCAACGGCGTTTTATAAAAAAAAGTATGGCGCACCCGATCGCGGGCTCGAATACAAGGAGCGCGCCAAACGCGCCCAGTCACTGTACCGCAGAGGCTTCGATTCCGATCACTTTCGCGATCTGAACTGAAATCAGGGTATCCTGACCTTGCCGTCTAAGGTTTTTCCTACAAAGGGTAGGAAAATTCCTACAGAAGTCTTCCGTTTTGCCTACCCTTTTATCGGAATTTTACCGACTCCAAGCTATTTTTTTGACGTTACTATATTAGCAAATGTTGGTGGGGTGACCCTGGGACACTGGTTCCGGGGGCTTTGAGGCGACACAGGAGATTCTCTCTCTCTCTGCTCTTGTGTCGCCTTTTTTTATGACTTGGAAATAGTCTGATAAAAATTCGGCTTTGGTCGATTTTCAGACTGGCCAATCAGCCTGTGCGTCGCGCGCCGGCGAGCCCGAACCAGTCACATGCGCGCACCGCGACTTCAAAAACCCGGCATTGCACTCGAACGTCGACTGGCCGTCTGACGATCAGGCCCGGGTCCCGAAATATCGGATTCCTGGAACCGGCCTTCCTGTCCGATCCGGCCGGCCAACAGCAGGCGAATCCGCTGCTGCCCGCCGAAACCCGTGGTTCCACAAAAAGCCCGCTCGCAGTTTCGAAACCGGATCCAGTGCGTCGGCGCCGCACAGGCGATACTCGCGCACAGCAGCACAAGCGCGGCCAAGGCCCGAGCAGCGTTCTACGAGCCGGGTCGAACTTCGCGCTGAGTTGCTGCTCAAAAAGCCGGATTGAGCCAGATTCTCCGGTCCTGCTACGTCGACCAGGCGACTATTGGCCTCAAAAAATCGAAGAATCCGGCTCCAACCATCTTTCCCGCGCTTCTGACCGATCAAGCCCGACAGTCGGCTAGACGATTTCGAAGATGCCGGCCGCGCCCATGCCGGTGCCGATGCACATCGTGACCATGCCAAATCGCTGCTTGCGCCTTCTCAGGCCATGAATGAGCTTTGCCGACAGCACTGCACCGGTCGCGCCCAGCGGATGACCCAACGCGATTGCGCCGCCCAGGGGATTGACTTTTTCAGGATCCAGGCCGGTCGTCCGGATCACGGCCAGGGCTTGTGCGGCAAAGGCTTCGTTGAGTTCAATCCAGTCAAGATCGGCCTGGCGGATGCCGGTTTGTTCGAGCACCTTCGGGATTGCCGCGATCGGGCCGATGCCCATGATCTCGGGCGGCACGCCGGCCACTGAAAATCCGCGGAATATGGCCAGCGGCGTCAGCTTGTATTTTTTCAGGATTTTCTCGGACACGAGAATCAATGCACCGGCGCCATCGGACATCTGCGAACTGGTCCCGGCGGTGACGGTGCCGTCGGCACGGAACACGGTTCGGAGCTTGCCCAGCGCCTCGGGCGTGGTGTCGCGCCTGGGGCCTTCGTCGGTGTCGACCACGGTCTCGATTTCCCGGATCGCACCGGAATTCAGGTCGGGCTGGTGGCTGACGACGGTGTAGGGGCGAATCTCGGTGAATTCCCCGGCATCGATCGCGGCCGTGGCTTTCTGATGGCTCTGGTAGGCAAACAGATCCTGGTCTTGGCGCGAGACGCCGTATTTTTCCGATACTTTCTCGGCCGTGATGCCCATGCCGTAGGCAATGCCGATGTTGTCGTCTTCGAACACCTTTGGGTTCATCGCGACCTTGTGGCCCATCATGGGCACCATGGTCATGGTCTCGGTGCCGCCTGCGATCATGACGTCGGCCTCGCCCAGGCGAATGCGGTCGGCGGCCATCGCGATGGTCTGCAGCCCCGAGGAGCAGAAGCGATTCACGGTCACGCCCGGCACGCTATCGGGAAGGCCGGCCAGCAGGGCGCCGATGCGCGCGACGTTCATGCCCTGTTCGGCCTCGGGCATGGCGCAGCCGATGATCACGTCCTCGACCTCGGTCGGATCGATCTGCGGCACTTCGGCCATGGCCTGGCGGATCACGTGCGCCAGCAGGTCATCAGGCCGGGTGTTGCGAAAGCCGCCCTTGAAAGCCTTGGCGACCGGGGTTCTGACGGCAGAAACAATGTATGCGTTGTTCATGGGAAGTCATCCTGTTCGTTGATCGATTGTCTCGGTATCGCGAATTCTTTTCGCGTCTCTGGCGCAGGTTTAAGGTTGCAGGTTCAAGGTTTCAGGAAACTCAAAAGCGAAACTTCTCGATCCGGTAGAGCGGATCGACAGCATGCACCGCTTAGCCCTTAAACCTTGAACCGCAAACCCCAAACCGCTTTAATTTCTGAGCGGCTTTCCGGTCTTGAGCATGTGTCCGATACGCTCCTGGGTCGGGGCCATTTTTGCCAGTTCGACAAAGTGCTTGCGCTCGAGCGCATACAGCCACTTTTCGTCGACCAGCGCACCGCGGTCGACCGCTCCGCCGGACAGCACTTCGGCGATGCGCTGGCTGATCTCGAAGTCGTGCGCGCTGATGAAATGGCCTTCCAGCATATTGGCCAGCAGCATCTTCAGCGTGGCAATGCCGACGTCGCCGGCGGCCGGAATGCGAGGCCCGGGCAGCGGGGCGCGGTAGCCGACTGCATTGAGACCATCGATTGCACCGTGGGCGGCGTACAGCAACTCGTGCTCGTGCATGACGATCGCATCGGCGGGTTGCAGATAGCCCATCTCGCGAGCTTCCATGGCGCTGCCGGAGACCTGCCCCATGGCCACCTGCTTGAAGCGTTTTTCCAGCAGCGGGTAAGTGTCGCCGGCGAGCGTCTGGTCGTGGACGCGAATCGCCAGGGTGCCCAGGCCGCCACCGGCCGGCAACAGGCCGACTCCGGCTTCGACCAGCCCCATGTAGGACTCCAAATGCGCCACGATGGTGCTGGCATGCATGGCCAGTTCCAGGCCGCCACCGAGCGCCAGGCCGCGAACCGCCGCCACGCTGGGCACGGCCGCATAGCGCAGCCTCAGGTTGACTTCCTGGAAATCGGCAACCAGCTTCTCGACCGAGTCGAAGTCGTCGTTTTTAACCCATTCCAGCGCTGCCTTGAGGTTGGCGCCGGCCGAGAACGGGCCTTGGGGCTGCCAGATCACGATGCCTGAAAATTCCTTTTCGGCGCGCTCGATGGCCTCATTCAGGCCATCGATCACACCCTGGTCGATGACGCTCATGCGGGTTTTATGCGAGACGATCAGCACTTCGTCGCGCAAGGTCCACAGGCGCGCACCGGGCAGATCGGAGACGGTCGTGCCCGAGCGGGTTTTTTCTCCGACCAGGCGCGGCGGCTGAAGCTGGCGCTTGTAAACTGCCAGATCAGGGCGCGGCACGACCCGGCCGTCGCCGCCGATCGAACCCTCGCTGGAATGCACGGCCGATACCTGGTCGACCCAGTCGGGCAGGGCGGCGTCGGCCAGCGCCGAACCATTTTCGATATCGCGCTTGATCAGTTTGGCGACTTGGTTCCAGCCGCTGGTCTGCCAGATTTCGAACGGGCCCTTGTCCCAGCCATAGCCCCAGCGCAGCGCCAGATCGATTTCGCGCGCCGAGGCTGCGATTTCGGCCAGGTGCACGGCACAGTAGTGGAACAGGTCGCGGTGGATGGACCACAGGAATTCCAGTTCGGGGCGTTTCGAGTCGGCCAGCGCGGCCATCTTTTCCGCCGGATCCCTGATCCCAAGAACCTGCTTGACTTCATCATCCAGCGAGTAATCGGTATCGCGGTATTCGCCGGTATCCGGCGCCAGCACGCGGATGTCCCGGCCTTCCTTGCGGAACACGCCTGCACCCGACTTCTGACCGAGCGCGCCGGCCTCGATGAGCTGTCTCATCCAGTCGGGCTCCTGGTAATGCCGATGCCAGGGGTCATCCCCGAGCTTGTTCTGCATCGTTGAAATCACGCTGGCCAGCGTGTCCAGCCCAACCACATCGGCGAGCCGGAAGGTGGCCGACTTCGGCCGTCCGATCGCCGGACCGGTCAGCGCATCGACGGTATCGAATCCCAGGCCCAGGCGGCGGGCATGATGCACGGTCGAGAGAATCGAAAACGTGCCGACTCGATTGGCGATGAAATTCGGAGTATCCAGAGCACGCACGACGCCCTTGCCCAGCGTCTGGGTGATGAAGGTTTCGAGCTGGTCCATGACCGCAGCATCGGTGCCGGCATGCGGAATCAGCTCGACCAGGTGCATGTAGCGCGGCGGGTTGAAGAAATGCACGCCGCAAAATCGGGCCCGGTTCTTCTCCGGCAGCACGCTGGCAAGCTCGGTGATCGAAAGCCCGGAGGTGTTGCTGGCAAAGATCGCATCCGGCCGGATATGCTGCTCGATCTTGTCGTACAGCGATTTCTTGATCTCGATGCGTTCGGCAATCGCCTCGATGATGAAATCGCAGTCTGCAAGCTTTGCGGCATCGTCGTCGAAGTTGGCCGGGTGCAGAAATTCGACCAGGCCTTGATCGGCCAGTGGCGGCGGCTTGAGTTTGGTCAGACGCTGGATGGAGGCCTTGACCAGGTCGTTTCTGCCGCCATCTTTGGCCGGCAAATCGAACAAGCGTACCGGGATGCCGGCCGCGGCCAGGTGTGCCGCAATCTGTGCGCCCATCACGCCGGCCCCGAGGACTGCGGCCCGTCGAACCGTGAATCGTTTGCTTGACATTTTTTGATATTCCTTGTTTCAAATGAGTGTTGAGCGGAACCCGGGTTTCAACGTCGAACAACGGGCATCCCTGGAAATTCTGCCGGGTAGGAATCACCCGGCCTTTCGCATGCAGCCTGCGATGCCGAATGCTGCAAGCCGGTGTAATCCTTGTGCCGTCCATATCCTTGTGCCGTCCAAATCCGCGGCCAGGTCAAAGCGCAACAGGACCGAAGCGACGCTTGACCGCCTGTCCCGGCGCCTCAGCTTGCCTTGGCCAGTGGCGATTCGGCCTCGCCGAATCGGGCCGGTTCGATCTCGTCGGGCGAGAATTCATCAACCGCGACGACCTCGGCCGAGAGTCTTTGTGCCTCGACCAGCAAGCGCGCCTGCTCGGTGGTCAGCAGGCCGGACTCGACGGCCTGCCGGGCCAATTCAACGACGTTGACCGGCGTCGGCTGCTTTTTCATGCCGTTGACCACCATGTTCTCGGCTTCCTCGCCGGCCAGCACCGCGTCAAAGGCCTTGAGTACCATCGCAGCGCCCACGCCCTCGCGGGCCCGGTAGGCATCGGCAATCAGTCGGTCCCGGGTCGGGTTGTTGGTCATCAGCAATTGTGCAACTTTTGCGCCGGTCTGGTCACTTGGCGCGACCTGGCCTCGGCCGAACGGGAAGCAGACCAGTTTTAAGAAACGCGCCATCAGCGGCGACGGGAAATTTGCCAGCACACCAAACAGCGCCGACTCGACCCGGTGCAGGCTGTCGCCGACGGCCCAGTCGAGCAAGGGCAGATCCTGTTCGGGTCGGCCGTCGTCTTCGAAGCGCTTCAGCGTGCTGGAGGCAATGTAGAGATGGCTGAGCGCGTCGGCGAAACGCCCGGACAGCTTTTCGGCAAACTTGAACTTGCCGCCGAGGATCAGCAGCGTCATGTCGGCGATCAACGTGAAATTGGCCGACAGGCGATTGATGCGCCGATACCAGTGCGATACCGGGCCCGAGACCGGGCTTGCGCTGATCCGTCCGCCGGTCAGCCCCAGGGCCAGCGAGCGCACGCCGTTGCCGATGGAATAGCCGATATGCCCGAACAGCGCATGGTCGAATTTCTTGCGTGCATCCGGCGACTGGCTGGTCGCCGCGGTCATTTCCTTGAGCAGGAACGGATGGCAGCGGATGGCCCCCTGGCCGAAAATGATCATCGAGCGGGTCAGGATGTTGGCGCCTTCGACGGTAATCGCGACCGGGATCGATTCGTAGGCCACACCCAGGTAGTTGCGCGGACCCATAATGATGCTCTTGCCGCCGTGGATATCCATGGCGTCGTTGAGCAGTCGTCGGTTGCCTTCGGTCAGGTTGGCCTTGAGGATGGCCGACAGTACGGCCGGCTTTTCGCCCTGGTCGAGCGCGACCAGCGTCATTTTATGCGCGGCATCCATGCGATAGGTTTCGCCGGCAATCCGTGCCAGCGGCTCCTGGACGCCCTCGAAGTTTCCGATCGGCTGCTTGAACTGGTAACGGATGCGGGCATAGGCGCCGGTGAGCATCGAAGCCATTTTGCCGTTGGCCACCGACAGCGACGGCAACGAAATCGCGCGCCCGGCCGACAGGCAGTGCATCAGCATGCTCCAGCCCTGGCCAATCCGCGCTTGACCGCCGATGACCCAATCCATGGGGATAAAGACGTCCTTGCCGCGGGTCGGGCCGTTCATGAATGGCGCACCGCCGGGCAGGTGCCGGGCACCGTTTTCAACACCCGGGGTGTCGGCCGGAATCAGCGCGCAGGTAATTCCCAGCGACTTCTGGTCGCCGAGCAAACCGTCGGGGTCGAACGCCTTGAACGCCAGTCCGATCAGCGTCGCCACAGGCGCCAGCGTGATGTAACGCTTGTCCCAGGAAACCCGCAGGCCAAGCACTTCCTCACCGTTGTACTGGCCCTTGCAGACGATGCCGTTGTCGGGCATGGATGCTGCATCCGATCCGGCCAGCGGGGAGGTCAGGGCAAAGCACGGGACATCCTCGCCCGAAGCCAGGCGCGGCAGGTAATGCTTCTTCTGCTCTTCGGTGCCGAAATAATGCAGCAGTTCTCCGGGGCCAAGAGAATTGGGCACCATGACCGTAGTCGCACAGGAATGATTGCGCGAAGCCAGCTTGGTCACGACCGCTGCGTTTCCCTGCGCCGAGAAATCCAGGCCACCGTATTCCTTCGGGATGATCATGCTGAAGAAGCGATGCTTTTTGATGTGATCCCAGGCCTGTTTCGGCAGGTCCTGGTCTTTGGCGATCTGCCATTCGTCGAGCATATGACACAATTCCTCGACCGGGCCATCGAGGAAGGCGCGCTCGTCGGTTCTCAGCGACGGTGCCGGGGCCTTGAACAGACGCTTCCATTTCGGCCGACCCGAGAAAATTTCGGCATCCCACCAGGTCGTACCGGACTCGAGTGCTTCGCGTTCGGTGTCGGACATGGCCGGCAGCACCTTGCGAAACCAGTCGAACAGTCGGTTGGTGACCAGGATCCGCCGCAGTGGCGGAATCGAGGCGACGATCAGTGGCAACGCGATCAACACGGCGAGGACTGAAATGCCGATCGGCAGCGGATACCAGATGCTGGCCGCGGCAAGCGCCGTGGTCAACAAGGCCGCGGCCCACACCGGCGTGGCGAAGTAGGCCAGGAACAGCGGAAACAGAATGATCAGTAACAGGGCAATGATGTTCATGCAGTGTTCTCCTTGAGAGCAATTTCAGTCGGGGCCCGGGCTGGGCGCGCCAGCGCTGAATCACGCAGCCCGGCGCAGGCAAATTTCACCAGCGCACGGCCGGTTTGTTCAACCTGGTCGTCGCGCGTTTCGGCCATGGTGTAGGTCAGCGCACCAATCAAAAAATCCAACTGCTGGCGCAGATTCTGCGGTGACGTACCCAAGGCACGGCTGACGGCGTCGGCGAAGGCGCGCATCACGTGGGAGTACTGGCGCCGGATCGTGCCATGCAGCTGGCTGGCGTTTTCAGCCCAGGCGCGCATCAACAGACGCATGAAGCGGCCGCCATCACCGGAAGATCGAGTCGAAAGCAGCAGCGCCGGATAGATGAAAGCCTCGAGAACACGCTCCAGGTCAGGTGGATCGGACTCGCCGAGCACTTCGCCCAGGCGCGCCAGGCGGGCGCTGTTCAGCGCATCCAGCCTGCGCTGGAAAACCGCCAGAATCAGCGCATCCTTGGAGCCGTGATGGTAGTTGACCGCAGCCAGGTTTACCCCGGCCTCGCGCGTGATCTGGCGCAAAGTCGTGGCGTGGAAACCCTGGTCGGCGAACAGCTCTTCGGCCGTATCCAGGATTCGCTGGCTGGTTGAATCGGTCATGAAACTTCCTGGTTCGGGTGTTCGACCCACAATCGGATCGCCTGCACAGATTAAGCCCTCCGATTGAAACGCAGGTTTCAAACGGCTGTTTGAAAAATACTACCATTTTGGTCCGGCCAAAGCAACAGCTTCTGTGGTTCAGCCGATCTGCTTGAGCGACTTGAGCGACCAATGGCCAGCCGCGGACTTTGCGCAACGGACGCTTGAACTCATCAGTGCCGGGCGATTGGCGATACACTGAAATTTGGGCGCTTCAAGTCGAGGGTTTTCATGGATTTCCTGGCCGAGTACGGCATGTTCCTGTTGAAACTGGTCACGGTCGCGATTGCCGTGATCGCGGTCCTTGTGTTGCTGGTCGGCGGCTTGTTCGGGAGACTGCGCTCGGGTCGAATCGATTCATCCTCACCCGGAAATCTGAAAATCAGGCATCTCAACGCCGATTACGAAGGCTCGGCGATGAGAATCAGCGCCGCCGTGCTGCCGGCAAAAGGGCTCAAGGCGCTGCGCAAAAAGCAAAAAGCCCTGAAAGTCACGCGCCGTGACGGTCAACGCAGCAAGATCTTCGTCATCGACTTCCACGGTGATTTGCGAGCCGATGCCGCCACCGCACTGCGCGAGGAAATCACCGCAATGCTGGGCGTTCCCGAGCCCCCGGAAGAGATCGTGGTGCGCCTGGAAAGTCTTGGCGGCACGGTGCACGGCTACGGCCTGGCTGCGGCGCAATTAAAGCGTATCCGAGACCGCGAAATCCGGTTGACGGTGGCCGTCGACAAGGTGGCCGCCAGCGGTGGTTACATGATGGCCTGCGTGGCCGATCGCATTCTGGCCGCACCGTTTGCCATCCTGGGTTCGATCGGCGTGGTCGCCTCGCTGCCGAACTTCAACCGGGTGCTTAAGAATCACGATATCGATTACGAGCAATTCAAGGCCGGCGAATACAAGCGCACGGTCACGATTTTGGGGGAAAACACCGATAAGGCGCGTGAAAAATTTCAACGCGAAATCGACGACGTCCATGGCCTGTTCAAGGAATTCGTCTCCGCCAATCGCCCGCAGGTGGACCTTGACCAGGTGGCCACGGGCGAGCACTGGTACGGTACGCGCGCTCTGGAACGGCAACTGGCCGACGAATTGATCACCAGCGACGACTATCTGCTCAAGGCCAGCCAGGACGCCGATTTATACTTGATTGCCTGGAAAACCGAAAAAACCTGGGTCGAGCGCATGACCTCCGAGACATTTGCCCGGGTGATTGCTTCGACCATCGGCCGAATCGCCGGAAACTGACTGCCGACGGATCAAAGCGCTCACTTGCACAGCCACGCGGCCGGCCACAGCGACTACAATAGCGAGTTGACCATCGGTGCACGAAGCGCACGGCAGCAGAGTATTTCTGTGGCCGGCATTTTCAACCACCGGCTGGTATTTTCAACGCATTCCGTTTTTACGAACCGAGCTTACAGGAGCACCACCTCGATGCAGCGCACGCTATCCATTATCAAGCCCGACGCCGTGGCAAAAAACGTAATTGGTGAAATCTACACCCGTTTCGAACGCGCCGGACTGGCTATTGTCGCGGCAAAAATGAAACATTTGTCACGCGAGGAAGCCGAAGGTTTTTACGCGGTCCACCGCGAACGGCCGTTTTTCAATGACCTGGTCGCATTCATGAGTTCCGGGCCGGTGATGATCCAGGCGCTGGAAGGCCAGGATGCGATCTCCCGCAATCGCGAATTGATGGGCGCAACCGATCCACGCCAGGCCGCACCCGGCACCATCCGGGCCGACTTCGCGACCAGCATCGATGCCAACGCGGTTCATGGCTCCGATAGCGAAGAAACGGCTGCCGAAGAGATCCGCTATTTCTTTGCCGCCGATGAGATATACTCGCGCTGACCCTGAATGACACTCTAAATGGCTGAAATTTCCGCAAAAACCAACCTGCTCGGTCTGAGCCGGGAAGGGCTGGAGGCGTTTTTCTCTTCGATCGAAGAGAAACCGTTCCGGGCACGTCAGCTTTTGCAGTGGATTTATCAACGCCACGTCACGGATTTTGAGCAGATGACCGACCTCAGCCAGGCGCTGCGCAGGCGCCTGGCCGCTCAAACCGAAATTCGCCCACCCTCGGTATTGAGCGAACAAAAATCAGTCGATGGCACGATCAAGTGGCTGATGTCGCTGCCCGGCGGCAGTGCGGTCGAAACGGTGTTCATCCCCGAACCCAGTCGTGGCACGCTGTGCATTTCCTCGCAAGTGGGGTGCATGCTCAACTGCACGTTTTGCTCGACCGCCATGCAGGGCTTCAGCCGTAACCTGACCAGCGCCGAGATCATCGGCCAGGTCTGGCTGGCCAACTACCTGATCGGCGATCAGCGGATCTCGAACGTGGTCCTGATGGGCATGGGCGAGCCGCTGCTCAACCTGGACCAGGTCAGCCCGGCACTTTCATTGATGCGCGAAGACCTGGCCTACGGGCTGGCCTCGCGACGCGTGACCGTATCGACCTCCGGGGTCATCCCGGGCATCGATGCGCTCAGGGACGGCCCGGCGGTCGCGCTGGCGGTTTCATTGCACGCGCCGGTCGACGAGATTCGAACCCGACTGGTGCCGTTGAACCGGAAATATCCAATTGCCGATTTGCTTGCCGCATGTCGGCGCTATTTGGATGGGCGCCAGGCCAAACAATCGATTACCTTCGAGTACACGATGATCGCCGGCGTCAACGACGATCCTGCGCTGGCGCGCCAGTTGCTGCGCATCCTGTCGGGCATGCCATGCAAGGTCAACCTGATCCCGTTCAACCCGTATCCGGGCACGCCGTTTCGCTGCAGCGAGCCGGACGTGATTGCGCGCTTCCAGGAAATCCTGCGCCACGGCGGAATGATCGCGACCATCCGCAGAACGCGTGGTGACGACATCGATGCGGCCTGTGGGCAATTGGTCGGCAAGGTGCTTTCGTCCAGCAATCGCCGCGCAATCGTGCAGCAACAACTGGCGCAGCAGGCGATCGCGTGATTGCATTGCGCCCGCTGATCAGCGTCTTTGCGATCGGGGCCTTGGCAACGGTCCTGACTGCGTGCTCGACGACTGAATCGACCCGTAATGTCGTACGTTCGGGCTCCAGCGCCGACCGCATCAGCCCGGTTCGTGCGGCCGAGCTCAATACCCGGATGGGCGTCGGCTACCTCGAACAGGGCGAGCCCCAGATCGCCATGCAAAAACTGCTGCTGGCTGTGCAACAGGACCCGGAGCACGTGCCGGCACATCTGGCGCTCGGCTTTGTCTACGAGTCGATTAACAGCAACGACAAGGCCCTTCAACATCTCAAAACGGCAGTTCGACTTGCACCCGAGGACGGAGCGGCGCACAATAGCTACGCGGCGCTGTTATGCAGAGTCGGTCGATACAAGGAAGCCGACCGGCATTTCCAGGCCGCGCTGGAAGATCCGTTTTATTCGACGCCAGACGTGGCTTTGGCGAACGCCGGCGCCTGCGCCAGGCGCGATGGAAGAGATGCGGATGCCGAAGGCTATTTGAGAGAGGCGCTTTCGATCGATGAGCAGAATCGATCCGCGTTGTTCAATTTGTCCGAGATGTTTTTTTTGCAAGGGAATGCGCTACAGGCCAGAGCCTTTTTGCAGCGGCTCGAGTCGATTGGCCGATTGAGTCCGGCCGCGTTGCTGCTGGGCTACAGAATCGAGCGAGCGCTCGACAGCGATCAAATGGCTCGCCAATATGCGCAAACGATTGAGAGCCAATTTCCTGATTCACCCCAGGCCTCGGAATTGAGGCAACTAAAACGATAAATAGAAATGACTGAAACCCCGAACGATCCAAGTTCCACAGATTCGAAAAATCCGGGTTCAATGCTTGCCGCAGTCCGTCGAAAACGACAGCTGAGTCTTGCGGAGGCGGCAAAACAATTGAAATTGCCGCGTTCGGTCCTGGAAGACATCGAGTCGGGCAATATGGCCCGCATCGCCCCGATTTATCGGCGCGGCTACGTCATCAATTACGCCCGCTTGCTTGCGCTCGATCCCGACCCTTTGCTGGCTTGCCTCGAGCAGTCCGAACCACAGCGGCTTCGATCGGTACTGCCGGTAAGCAAAGCCGGGTTCAAGTTCGAGCGATTTCTGAAATTTGCAACTTATCTTCTTGTTACAACAATGATTGTTCCGCCTTTAGTGTACTTTTTTGTGTTGGGCGGCGCGCGCTTGTTCGAATCCGAAGTGGTCCAGCAGCAGTCCGGCGAGCCGGTCCAGCTGCAGGCTTCCAGCGAACCGGCCAAGACCGGTGCGCGGGATCGAATCGTCGAGGCGCTGGGCCTTAAGGCAATCGCGGATCCAGTCACTGAACAAACGCATCTATCTGCCTCTGCGCTGCCAATGAGTTCCATGCGTCCGCTGACCGACCCCGGTGGCGATCTTTTGCCGGAAGACGGCAGTGAAGGATCGGCGCCGGCCGATCCTGTCGATAGCGGGCTGGCAACTCTGCAACTGGAATTGATCGACGACAGCTGGATCGAAATCGAAGCCGCTGATGGTGCGCGGGTCGAGTTCGACTTGCTGCGCTCCGGGACGGTTCGTGAATACCGCGCTCGGCCGCCATTCCGCTTGCTGTTGGGCCGTGGCAGCGCCGTATCGATTGTTCTTGACGGCCAGCCCGTCCAGTTCGAAGGTGCCGAACAGGCCGGCGTAGTCGAAATGACCCTTGGCCAGGCCGCGTCGGATACTCGCCAGCCGGGGCCTGCGGGCGGCGCCGCAGACTGAACGGCACGACGGACTCGCCCGGAGACGTATCGGGATCGAAAGTTCCTCCGGATGCCGTTGTCCCGCGAGTCGACATTTAATTGACCGTCAAAAAGCGTCTGCAAATTCCTGGAGATCAGTTATGAAAACCCTGCAATCAGTTCGGGGCATGCACGATATCCTGCCCGCCGATATCGTCGCCTGGCAGTGGCTGGAGCAGACGATTGCTGCGACGCTTGGACGCTATGGATTCGATGAAATCCGCATTCCGCTGGTGGAAAAAACCGAACTTTTCACGCGTGCGATCGGCCAGGCGACCGATGTCGTCGAAAAGGAAATGTATGCCTTCGACGACCGCAATGGAGACAGCCTGTGCCTGCGGCCCGAAGGTACGGCAGGCGTCGTTCGTGCGGTCCTGCAGCATGGTCTGCTCAACCCGCCCGGGCTGAAGGTCTGGTATCGCGGGCCCATGTTTCGTCACGAACGGCCGCAAAAAGGCAGGCAGCGGCAGTTTCATCAAACCGGCGTCGAAGTCTTCGGGCTGGAGTCGGCCAGCGTCGATGCCGAATTGATTGCCATGGGCAGCCGCCTGTGGCGCGAACTGGGCATCGCAGATTCGATTACGCTGGAGCTCAACAGCCTGGGTGATCGGGATGATCGAGCGCATTTCCGCCAGGCACTGATCAAGTTCCTGGAGCCCATCAAGAATCAGCTCGATAGCGACAGCCAGCGGCGCCTGCTGACCAACCCGCTGCGTATCCTCGACAGCAAATCCGCTCAAACGCGGGAACTTCTCCAGGGCGCTCCCAGTTTCAGCGACTTTATCGGTGACCAGGCCCGCGAGCATTTCGATCAGCTTACCGGCCTTCTCGATGCCATGGAAATCAAGTATCGACTCAACCCGGGCCTGGTTCGCGGCCTGGATTACTACTGCCGAACGGTGTTCGAATGGACCACCGAGGCGCTGGGCGCACAAGGCACGGTTTGCGCCGGTGGCCGCTACGATGACCTGGTCGAAATCCAGGGCGGCAAGCCGACGCCCGGGATCGGTTTTGCCATGGGAATGGAGCGATTGCTCGAACTGGTCCGTTTGACCGGCCGGGAATTCGCGAATCAGCCACATGCCTATTTACTAGGCAGCGAGCCGGTCGCCGAACGCCTTGAACTGGCAGAATCGCTGCGCAGTCAATGGCCGGGCTTGCAGCTGCTCACGGATCTGGCCGGTGGCAGCTTCAAAGCCCAGTTCAAGCGTGCCGATCGGTCCGGCGCGACCTATGCCCTGGTACTGGGCGAGCAGGAAATCGAATCGGGACAGGTCACGGTCAAGGATCTGCGTGGCAAGCGGCCGCAAGAGACCGTGGACGGACGTCAGCTGGCGCAATGGCTGCTCGGTCGCCTCGACAACGACCGGCGTGATGGCGACAACTGATTTATCATGCCAATTCTCCAATCTTTCTGTGAGCGATTCAATCAATGGCCGTAGAACTTTACGACGAACATGAACAGGGCGAGCGCGTCCGGAAATGGCTGCGCGAAAATGGCTTTTCGATCGCAATGGGCATTGCACTCGCGCTGGCGGCAATTTTTGGCTGGCGCCAGTGGCAGGATTATCAATCCGGGCAGGCCTTGCTGGCCAACGAATATTATGCCGCCATCCAGCGAGAGCTCGATGCAGGGCAGCTTGAAATCGCGGCCAGCCAGTATGCCGAAATGCGGGATGCTGTCGATCAGCACGGCTACGTTGCACTGGCAGGCATGCTGGTAGCAGCCGGCCATGTTGAGGCCGATGACATCGAGGCGGCGGCATCGATCTATCGCACACTGCTCGAGTCGGGCCAATGGGAAGCGTTGAAGCCGCTGATCCGGTTCCGCCTGGCTGGCCTGGAAGGCAGCAATGGCGAGCACGAGCAGGCGTTGGCCCGTCTCGAAGGCGACCCGCCGGAAGGTTATGCCGGATTGTGGCTGGAATTGCGCGGCGACCTGCTGTTCGATCTCGGCCGGCTGGAACAGGCCGCCGAAGCCTACGCGCTGGCAGTCGACCAGTTGCGAGGCGAGGGTGGGAATTTCCGTCCGGTCGAAACCAAGTTAACGGCCGTACGCTCGGCTGCGCGAATCGTGGAGACTTCATGAAGCCGTTTGCCCGGATCGTCGCGATTGCCGTGACGATACTGCTGATCTCGGGCTGCAGCCTGTTCGGCGAGAAGGACCCTGAGCGCGATCCGCTGGACCTGGTCGATTTCGATTCGGCGGTCAGGGTCGAACAACTCTGGAGCACATCTGTGGGTGCCGGCGTCGGCCGCAGCGCGCCTGCCTTGAAGCCTTATTTTGCCGACGGGCGGATCTGGACGGCCGATTACAAGGGCAGGATAGAAGCCGTCGACGCTCAAAGTGGTCGGCGCCTGAAGCTTTTCGATACCGAGTTCGAGCTGTCGGCGGGTCCTGCGGTTTTCGGCAACCGGGTCATGGTCGGCACATTCAATGGCCAGATCGTCGTGCTTGATCGCGAGTCCGGCGAAGTTCAGTGGCGCGCGCAGTTGTCTTCGGAAATCCTTGCGGCACCGGAGCTGCGTGACGGGATCATCATGGTCCGCTGTATCGACGGCCGCGTTTTCGGCTTGAACGCCGAAACCGGCATCCGGCTCTGGGTTTATGACAGAAGCGTGCCGCTGTTGACCTTGCGGGGCAATTCGCCGCTTTCCACGCGCGCTGGCCAATTGTTTGTCGGTCACGATGACGGTACCGTCACGGCGCTGCGCCAAAGCGACGGCAACCTGCTGTGGGAGCAGCGGGTCAGCGTGCCCGAAGGGCGCACTCAGCTCGACCGCCTGGCCGATATCGACGGGCCCATGGCCATCGTGGGCCTTGACCTTTATTCGGTCAGCCGGCACGGCCGGGTCGCCTCGCTGGCTCTCGACTCGGGGCGGCTGCTGTGGTCCAAGGAACTGGCCTCGCATTCAGGGCTGACGGTATCGCGCACGCAGCTGGCGCTTGCCGATACCAGCGACAAGGTCTGGGTGCTGGACCGACGCAGCGGTGGCACGCTCTGGGAAAACGATCAACTCCTGCGCCGCAAGCTGTCGCGACCGGTATTCCATGGCGATTTCGTGGTCGTGGCCGATGTCGAGGGCTATCTGCACTGGATGGACTCGAATTCCGGCGAATTCGCGGCCAGGAAGCGCGCTTCCGGAAACCCGCCGGCCGCCGCACCGCTGGTGGTCGGCGACACGTTGTACCTGCTCGACAACAACGGCAAGCTGTCGGCCTGGCGGCTCGGGGCCGCAAGCTGAACGTGCCTGCGCCATGAACGGCCAGAACCTGCCCATCGTTGCCATTGCCGGTCAGCCAAACGTCGGCAAATCGACGCTGTTCAATGCGCTGACCCGAACCCGCAATGCACTGGTTGCCGATGAGCCCGGCGTGACTCGGGATCGCATCTATGGCCGCGCAGAACTCGACGGTCGCCCGGTTGTACTGGTCGACACCGGCGGGCTCGACCAGAATCCCGGTTCGCTGAACAAGCGCACGCAACACCAGACCCAGCTGGCGCTACAAGAGGCCGACGTCATCGCGTTTGTCGTTGACGGCCGCGGCGCACTGACCGGCGAGGACCGCGAAATCGGCCAACGTCTTCGACAGCTCAACAAGCCTGTCGTGGTGGTCGTCAACAAGACCGACGGTGTGGATCCCGATTCGGCAGTGGCTGAATTCTCGGCCCTCGGGCTGTCCGAACCGGTACCGATCGCAGCCGCACATCGACGCGGACTGGATCTGCTGGCCAGCCAGTTGGCCGAAAACCTGCCCGAACCGCCCGAGGCGGAATACCGGGTCGCTGCTCACGATGAAATACGGCTGGCGCTGATCGGGCGACCGAACGTGGGCAAGTCGACGCTACTCAACCGCTTGCTCGGCAGCGAACGCTCGGTGACCGCCGATCTGCCGGGCACGACGCGTGATCCGGTTTCGGCCGACCTGGAACGTGATGGCTGGCATTACCACCTCGTTGACACGGCAGGAATTCGCCGCCGCCGGGGTCAGCACGAAGCGGTCGAATCGCTGAGCACCATCAAGGCACTGCAGGCCATGGAACACGCTGACGTGGCCTGTGTGCTGCTGGACGCAACCGAGGGCGTGACCGATCAGGATGCGCGCCTGGCCGGACACGTGGTCGAGGCTGGCAGAGGCCTGGTACTCGTGCTCAACAAGTGGGACGGACTCGACGAGCGCGACCGCCGCAAGTGCCTGGTCGATGTGGCCGAGCAGCTCAAATTCGTTTCCTGGGCGCCTGTGGTCATCCTGTCGGCACTCAATGGCAGTGGCTTCGCCGAACTCCTCGATGCCATTCAGACCGTCTACCAATCGGCTTGCGAAACACTCTCTTCGGGACGCCTGTCAAGGGTGCTCAACAGTGCCGTCGAAGCGCATGCGCCGCCGACGGTCCAGCGTTTCGCGCCAAAACTTCGCTATGCACACCCAGGCGGCAATTTTCCGACCCGCATCGTGATTCACGGCAACCGGACCGAACACGTCCCGGCTTCCTACCGGCGATTCCTGGCCAATCGCTTCCGCGAAGAATTCACTCTGATCGGCGTACCCATTCAGCTGCTGTTCCGGGATTCGGAAAATCCGTTCGCCGGACGCCGCAACAAGCTCACGCCGCGCCAGGCCAAGCGACGCCTGAGAATCAGAAAGCGCTGAACACGCCATTGCGGCGCTCTCCTGGCGGCAAAACGCGAATTTACTCGACAGGCAATCTCTTGAATTATGCCGAAACGTCCCGATCTTCCTGTTTGAGACCGCCAATCGGGGTCTCCGGACCTGGCCATCAGGCATGTCCGAGTTTAGTGACTATTGCTCAAAACCTCAGGAGGATAGTGCAATGACAACGTTTGATTTTTCACCGCTTTACCGAACCGCAATTGGCTTCGATCGGCTTGCCGACACGCTCAGCAATGCCTCGCGCAGCGATGGCAATGGATATCCACCGTACGACATTGAAGCCCGTGGCGAGGACCAGTACCGCATCTCGATGGCGGTTGCCGGGTTTTCGGAATCCGACATCGAAATCACAAGCGAGCAGAACACGCTGACCATATCCGGATCCAGGGATGACGAATCGTCTCGCGACGATCGGGAATTTCTGTATCGTGGCATCGCCACACGCTCGTTCGAACGCCGATTTCAACTGGCCGAGCATGTGCGCGTCCAATCGGCACGGCTCGAAAACGGCCTGTTGCATATTGACCTGAAGCGGGAATTACCGGAACAGATGAAACCGCGTCGAATCAAAATCGGGGGCGGTGATGCTGTTCTGGACAACGGCGAAACCGAGTCGAACGATGGCCGGCAGGACGAAAATATCAAGGCGGCTTGATTTCCGTCCCGCGTCGTCGCAGATCGATATCGACAAAAGGGCACCGGAACTCCGGTGCCCTTTTCAGTTCGAAACGCCCGTCCATTAGCTTGCCAGCAGCATCGGGTCAACGCTGACCCGCTGGTTAAATGATGCTAAAGAGATACTCCTGCATGCCGTTGTTCAACAGCAGCGTGCGTTCGACGCGAAGCCCGGGCATCGATTTTTCCAGCGCTTTCGGGCTGTAGCGAGGCGCAGGAATGCGGTCTGTCGCGCTCGCCTTGAACTGGAGCTCAAGTCCGTCCTGAAGCCGGTAAACGGCTGGCGCGGCAGGCATGTCGCGTTCGGAATAATGGATCATTGCATGCACTCGGCAACCCGGAGCGGCTCGCCGGATCATCAATTCCGACAGGCGCCCGAGTTCGGCCGGCGTCATGTAATTCAGCAAATCCCAACACAGAATCCGGTCGACCGGCTCGGACCAGAAATTTTTTGCCAGTCCCGACTCAACTCGACACCAGTCCTCGACCAGCAGGCCTGACTCATCGGTCAGACAAGCTGCCAGCAGGCGGGCACGAAGCTTCTGGAGCTGCTCCACCAGGCCGCGCTGAGGCTGACCGAAATCGAGCCAGACGCTGCGCGCCATTCGGCCCTCGGGTGCCAGCAGCTCTGCCAGTAGCGGCACGCGCGTGATGACATCCTGACAGGCAGGTTCAGACCTCCCTCCGGAAACGACGGCTTGCGACATGAAGCTATGCTGTACGGGTCAGCGGATCAGGCGGCCGTACCGCCGAGCTTGGCGTTTTGCTGCTGTGGGTTCTTTGGCTGCTGTCCGGAGCCCGTATTCTGATGCTGGGCAGGCTTGGCGCCTGGGTTGTTCCCGGATTTCACTTCACCCTGATCCTTCGAGGATTTTCCTGGCGCAGCGGTTTCGGCCCTGAAAGAAAAGGCCTTTTTGAATGCCTCGGAGTCGGTATCCATATCGATGGATCCCCGGAATTTCGCACCATCCTCGAGGCTGATACGGGGCGCCAGAACATTGCCGTCGATTCTCGCCGACTTGCGGATACTGATGAATTCGGAGGCAAACAGGTCGCCATTGACGGTTCCGTCCACCAGAATCGTATGCGCAAAGACCTCTGCGTCGATTCGGCCTTGCGCACCGATTGTGAGCGTGTTTTTCTGCAGGCTGACGGTGCCCTTGATTCGACCTTCCACTACCAGGTCCTCTTCGCCCTTGAGCGTGCCGTCGATTGAAATCGACGGACCGATGGTTGCCACGCCGCCAGTGCGGGGCGCCGGCGCGCTCGGTGCCGGGGCGGCAGAGCGAGCGCTGGAAGTCGCGGCTTCTTCGGCTTCGCTGGATTTGCGTGAATGGGCTTCCTGGTCGTGGTAGTCGCGCTTGTTGAACATGATTTTCTCTCGATTGATTTTGAAATTGAGCCGGCAGGCAGCTTTGTGCTCCAACTTACCGTTGCTTTGTCACAGCGTCAAGACATGATTCAGGGTAAAAGTCGACCGGTTGCGAAATATGTGTTAAATAACACAGTTCGACATGGAAATTGAGCAACGACCGCAGGGCATGATTGCCGACTCGCCTGGCAGTCTGTCGGACTTGACCGATCCAAAGCGATGGAAAGCCGGTTGGAGTCGGATTTTTCGATCTTTTGAGGCGAATAGTGAGCCTGGTTAACGATCACGAGCGGGAAATCTGGTCCAATCCGACTTTTCCGCGGCAGTACATCAACAACAGATCAGCATTAAGTCCGACCGGATGCCAGGATGCCCGGGATCGGCGACTGCGTCGGCCTGAAGGTTCACGAAAACGCCCGGACCATACGGGCGATCGAATCGCTTGTCTGGTCGATCTGTGCGATCGGCGTATAGAAATGTGGCGACAGCCGAACCGCATCGCCACGTCTGGCTGCGATGATTTTTTCGGCCGCCAGCTGCTCGAGGATCTTTGCCGGCGACATTCCCTGGACGCGAAAGACCACGATACCGGCTCGACGTCCGGGTTCCCTGGGTGTGATGATTTCCAGGCCGGGCAGGGTCTCCAGGTTGTCGATCAGGCGAGTCGTCCGGTCCAGCAGTGCGGTGGCGCGGACATCGGGGTGTTCAGCCAGCAGCAGGCCCAGCGAAGCATCGAGCGCGTGAATGCCGGCCATGTTCAGCGTGCCAGGCTCGAAGCGCCTGGCCTCGCTCGGGATACTCCAGTCGCTGCGGGCGAAATTGAACATGTCCGGCCACATCCGCCAGCCCGTTTGTACAGGCGCCAGCTGCGCACGCGCCTGTGCGCTGGACCAGAATACGGCCAGGCCTTCGGGAGCCAGCAACCACTTGTGACTGCCGGCAACGACAAAATCAACCGGCAGCTCTGCAACATCGAGCGGCAGTGCACCCAGGTGCTGAATCGCATCGACAGCCAACAGAGCGCCGTGGTCGCGGCACGCGCGGCCGAGCCTGGCCAGATCCAGCCGCACGCCGCTGTCGTAGCGAACCGAACTGACAGCCATCAACCGGGTCGAGGCGTCCAGCGCGTCGATCAGGCCGTCTTCCGGGTTGTCGTCATCGAACGGCACCTCGTTCACTTTTACCGTGTCCGGCGTCAGTTGCAGCCACGGCAGCCGATTGCTTGGAAAGTCGCCGGCGCAGCAAATCATCGAGTCGCCGGGCCGCCAGTGCAGTCCGGCAGCAATCGCGCTGAGGCCTTCCGATGTATTCTTGAGCAATGCGATATCGGCCGATTCGGCATTGAGCAATGCCGCCGCGCGATCACGCAATCGCTGTTCGATCTCGAGCCATTCGGGATAATGCACGGGGCCGTCGGCGGCGTTTTGTTCCACATACCGGCGCATCGCCGCAATCACCGGCGCCGGCCACGGAGAAATCGCGGCATGGTTCATCCAGACATGACGCCTGATAACCGGGAAAAGATCGCTGTCAATCATGGAACGGAAGGTCGAATCGGGATTGAGAACGATATTTCACGTCGACATGGACGCATTTTTTGCCAGTGTGGAACAACGGGACCATCCTGAATTGCGCGGGCAAGCCGTTATTGTAGGCGGTGATGGCCGCCGGGGCGTGGTGGCCGCAGCCAGCTATGAGGCCCGGCGCTTCGGCGTGCATTCGGCCATGCCTTCGCAAAAGGCCCGCAGACTGTGTCCTGCTGCGGTATTTGTCCGTCCGCGGCATGACCATTACCGCTCGATCTCAAGGCAGATTTTTGGCGTTTTTGCCGAATATTCCGAGTCTGTCGAAGGACTGAGCCTGGACGAGGCGTTCCTCGATGTCACCGAGCAGGCCCGCCAGGGCGTCGACATGATTGACCTTGCCCGCCGCCTGAAAGGACAGATTTCGGCACGGACCGAATTGACCGCTTCGATCGGCATTGCCAACAGCAAACTTGTCGCGAAGCTGGCCTCGGCCTATGACAAGCCCGATGGCCTGACCCGCATTTCAGCCGGCGCCGTCGAGCGCTTTCTGGACCCCCAACCCATCCGACGCCTGCCCGGCATCGGGCCGAGTACGGGCCTTCGCTTGCAGGAAGCCGGCATCTTGACCATCGGCCAGCTCAGGCGCGCGCCGCTCGAATGGCTGGAGACGATATTGGGAAAACAGGCGCTGCTGTTCAGCCAGCGCGCCGCCGGGATCGACGAACGGGACATTCGTCCCGACCGGCCGCGACGCTCGATCAGCCAGGAATCGACCTTCGATCAGGACCTGCATGACATGGAAGCAATCGCCGGGATCATTCATGGGCAGGCCGCACGATGCGCCGAGCGGCTGCTGGCTCGAAAACTGTACGCGCGGACCGTCCATCTCAAGCTTAGATCGGGCGGGTTTTCCACGCTCACGCGCAGCCATACGCTGGCCGGCTACACGCGCTCGGCCGAGCGCATCGGGCAGGCGGCAACGCAAATGGCCCGAGCCTGGTCGCAATATCACAGCCGGGTCAGCGTCAGGCTGATCGGTGTCGGCGTGTCGGCCCTGGAAGCCAGGCCCGACCCCGGACAACTGTTGTAGCCCCGGACGCCGCTCGACGCCGGGTCCGCATTATTCCGAGCTTCGGGGCTGTCCGAACTTGTCGCGCAGTTCACGGCGAAGAATCTTGCCGACGTTGGTCTTCGGCAACTCATCGACAAACTCGATGTAGCGCGGCACCTTGTAGCCGGTCAGTTCCTGCTTGCAGTGTTTGCGGAGCTCGTCGACGGTCAGGGAATCGTCCTTGCGCACCACGATCGCCTTGACCAGTTCGCCGGACTTGGCATCGTCGACGCCGATCACGCCGACCTCCAGCACCTTGGGATGGCCGGCGATAACATCTTCAATTTCGTTGGGATAAACATTGAAGCCCGAAACCAGGATCATGTCCTTTTTACGATCGACAATGTAGAAGTAGCCCTTGTCGTCGCGACAGGCCATGTCGCCGGTTTTCAACCAGCCGTCGTCGCTGAGCGTCTTGGCGGTTTCATCGGGCCGGTTCCAATAGCCTTTCATGACCTGTGGCCCCCGGATGCAAAGTTCGCCGGGTTCGCCGACGCCCAATTCCTTTCCGTCGGAATCGATGACCTTGCACTCGGTCGAGCAGATCGGCAGACCGATCGCCCCGTTGTACTCCGCCAGGTCCATCGGGTTGATGCAGGCCGCCGGCGAGGTTTCGGTCAGTCCATAGGCCTCGATCAGAGTCACGCCGGTGACTTCTTTCCAGCGCTCGGCAACCGAGCGCTGCACGGCCATGCCGCCGCCAAGGGTCAGGCGCAGGTGACTGAAATCGAGATCCTGGAAAGACGGCTCGTTGAGCAGGCCGTTGAACAGCGTATTGACGCCGGTGATCGCCGTAAACGGATATTTTTTCAGTTCCTTGACAAAGCCGGCCATGTCGCGCGGATTGGTGATCAGCAGATTTCGGCCGCCGAACTTGATGAACACCAGGCAGTTGGCCGTCAGCGCGAAAATGTGATAGAGAGGCAGGGCGGTCACGATGGTTTCGCGGCCGTATTCGACCAGGTTGCGCATCCAGGCCGACGACTGCTGTACGTTGGCCACGATATTGCCGTGGGTCAGCATCGCGCCCTTGGAAACGCCGGTGGTGCCGCCGGTATATTGCAGAAAGGCCAGGTCCCCATGCTCCAGCTTCGCGGTCTGCAGCGTTCCCCGACTGCCTGCCTTGAGTGCATCCTTGAAGCGCGCAGCATTGGGCAAGTCGTAGGACGGCACCTCTTTTTTGACATGCCGCAGTACAAAGTTGATCAGCGCGCCTTTGGGGAAGGCCAGCAGGTCACCGACGCCGGTCACGATGACGTGCTCGGTCGGACAATCATCCAGTACAGTGGCCACGATGTGAGCGAAATTTTCGAGCACGACGATGGCCCTGGCGCCGGAATCCTTGAGCTGGTGCTTGAGCTCACGCGCCGTGTACAAGGGGTTGGTATTGACCACGACCATCCCGGCCCGCAGGATCCCGAACAGTGCAATCGGATACTGCAGCAGATTCGGCAGCATGATCGCGACCCGATCGCCGCGTTCGAGCCCCAGCGATTGCAGGTAGGCGCCAAAGGCGCGGCTTTGCCGGTCCAGTTCACGGTAGCTGATCTCTCGTCCGAAATTGACGAACGAAGCGTCATCGGCGAAGCGCTCGCAACTTTGTTCGAAAATGTCGATGACCGACCCGAATTCGGACAGGTCGATTTCTTCAGGCACGCCTTCGGGATACTGTTCGAGCCAGGTCTTTTCCGTCATAGCAATTTTTCTCTTTAGTAATCAGCTTGGTTATCTACCCTGCCTGCTAGATTCGCACAGGATCATGCGACATACAAGCCTGTACGCTCGTGATTTTTTTGATTTGCCGCAGGCAGGTGAGGCCGTATATCATTCCGGGTGGGTCGGTTTTGGCGCGCATCGAGCAGGCCGGCCCAATAATTTCAATACCGGGGATTCCGATGGGTGAGCAGAACGTACAGCAAAACAGCGACGAGGAGACCCGGCGTGCCTTCATGAAAGCGCTGCTCAACGAGGTGCGCGCCATGGAGGAAATGCTGGACGCCGGGATGTTCGAGCGCGATATTCGCCGCATCGGCGCCGAGCAGGAGATGTTTCTGGTCGACCAGGCCTACCGCCCGGCGATGACCGCCATGCAATTGCTGGACAAGATCGACGATCCGCGCTTTACCCACGAACTGGGGCTGTTCAACCTCGAAGCCAATTTGTCGCCGCTGGCCCTGGGCGGCACCTGCCTGAGGCAGCTGGAAGCCGAAACCAACGAAGTGCTGGCACTTGCAAAAGAGGCCGCGGCGAAGGTGGGCTCCCAGATTGCGCTGGTCGGCATACTTCCCACGCTGACCCGTGACCACCTGACGCTCAATGCGATGGTGCCCACGGCGCGCTATTTTGCCTTGAACGATGCCTTGCGCCGTCTGCGCGGCTCGGATTTCCAGTTTTCCATCAAGGGCATCGACCAGCTCAATTTTCAGCACGACAACCTGATGCTGGAGGCCTGCAACACCAGCTTCCAGGTTCATTTCCAGGTCGGCGCCGAAGAATTCGCCTCGCTTTACAACATCGCCCAGGCGGTCACCGGGCCGCTGCTGGCCTCGTGCGTGAATTCGCCGATCCTGCTCGGCAAGCGCCTTTGGCACGAAAGCCGGATCGCAGTATTCGAAAACTCGATCGATGCGCGCTCCGAGGCGCTGGCAGCACGCGGTCTCAAGCCACGCGTGCATTTTGGAGACCACTGGATCGAGGAGTCGGTCATCGAGATCTTCAAGGAGGACATCGCACGCTTTCGGGTCATCCTGACGACCGACTTTGAAAAGGACCCGGTCGGCATGACCCGACGTGGCGAGGTTCCAAAGCTGAATGCACTGCGCCTGCACAACGGGACGGTCTATCGCTGGAACCGGGCCTGCTACGGCGTTTCCGACAACGGCCAGCCGCATCTGCGCATTGAAAACCGGGTCATCCCGTCGGGGCCCACGGTGCTCGACGAGATTGCCAATGCCGCGTTCTTTTTCGGCATGATGGCGAAACTGTCCAATTCGGTCGACGATATCCGGGATCATCTGAATTTCTCCGATATCAAAAGCAATTTCATGTCGGCTGCGCGCGATGGCCTGCGGGCCCAGCAAGTGTGGTTCGACGAGCGCCAAATGCCGGCCCAGCAGCTGATCCTCGAAGAGCTATTGCCGCTGGCCGAACAGGGGCTGCGGGAGGCGTCGATCGATGCCGAAGATATCGAACGCTATCTCGGCGTGATCGAGAAACGCGTATCGACGCGACGAACCGGCGCTCGCTGGCAGCTGGAATCACTTGAAAAAATGAAAACGGACCCGGGCAAGAAGGGCAGCAGCCAGCACGAGCACCTGCGCGCACTGACCGCGAGCATGGTCGAGCAGCAGCACTCCGGCAAGCCGGTGGCCGAGTGGGAACTGGCCGAATTTCGTGGCACCCAGGACTGGCGCGAAAGCTATCGCACCGTCGGCCAGTTCATGGCCACCGATCTTTTTACCGTGCGGCCCGACGACATCGTCGACTTTGCCGCAAGCCTGATGGAATGGCGCTATGTTCGCCACGTGCCGGTCGAGGATGACGCCGGCCACTTGTTGGGCCTGATCAGCCATCGGCAGCTGCTGCGCCTGATCGCACGCGGACTGGAAAACGAAGACGGCCCGGTCATGGTTCGCGACATCATGCGTCCCGATCCGCTTGCGATACAGCCTGAAACGACCACTGTCGAGGCCATCCGCTTGATGCGCGAAAAAAAGCTCAGCTGCCTTCCAGTGACTGAAAACGGCAAACTGGTCGGCCTGGTCACCGAATACGACCTGATCGTCGTGGCATCCCGATTGCTGGAATCGGTACTGGACCTGGACTGATCGGGTGTTTTCAGGAATGACCGGCCCGGCCCTGCAGCCCGTCACCCATCCAGCGCTGGCCGCACTACTCATCATCGTGCTTGGCGCCTGCGATGCGCCGCTGGATGATGAACAGCGCCTTTTGCGAACGCTGGACCAGATGGCCGAAGCGCTGGAACAGGGCCATGCCGGTGATTTCATGGATTCGATCGCCGACGATTTCATTGCCGGCAACGGCGGACTCGACAAGCGCGCCCTTCGGCTGTTGCTGATGCGCGAACGCATGGCCCGGCAACGCGTTCGAACCCGGCGCTTCGACACTGTGATCGAGTTTATTGGCGAGAATCGAGCCCGCGCCGGCTTCCAGGCGCTGGCCACCGGCGGCACCGGGCTGGTCCCGAATGAAGGGCAGCTGTGGCGGATCGAAACCGGCTGGCGCCGCGATGGTGATCGATGGTTGTTGATTTCAGCCGACTGGACCCGGGCTTTCTGATGGATTAACTGCCTGGCGTGCTTGCGATCGGCGCGCGAAACCACCGGGTGAATTGCACAGAATTTGCAGACGGTGCACTATAGTTGCCGCATGGCGCTTTTTTCCTGTCAAGCGGAGTTCGACGGCTGGTTCGAGACCTCGGTCGGACAGCCGACGGCGATTCAGAATGCGGCCTGGCCAGTCCTGCGCCAGGGCGATCACGCGCTATTGCTTGCACCGACCGGACACGGTAAAAGCCTGGCCGCGTGGCGGCCGCTGGCCGAGCGCCTGTGCAGCCAGTCCAGCCGCCCCAGGGGGGTGCGTGCGCTTCACGTGGCGCCGTTGAAAGCGCTGGCCCGGGACATGACGCACAATCTCGCACCGCTGCTCGAGTTTGCCGGCCGCTTGCGCGCATGCCCGATCGAAATCGCCCTGAGATGCGGCGACACGACGGCAATCGAAAGAGCCCGGCAACGCCGCAAGCCGCCGGAAATACTGGCGACTACGCCCGAATCGTTGTTCGTTTTACTGGGCAGCGCCGGCGGCCGGGCCTTGCTTAAAACGGTCGAAGCCGTGGTTGTCGACGAACTGCAGGTGCTGGCAACCGGCAAGCGTGGCGCGCATTTGTCCTTAAGCCTCGCGCGTCTCGATCAACTGTGCAAACGGCCACTGCAGCGGATCGGCCTGTCGGCCACCGCCCATCCGGTCGCCATGCTGGCCGAATTTCTCGGCGGCCGGCAGTGTCGGGTCATCGAACCGGAGCCTGCACGCGCACCCATCGTGGAGCTGGAACTACCCGAAGCGCCGCTGGGTGCTTACGCCAATACGCTGCATTGGCAGCAAACCCATCAACGGGTCGCCGAACTGGCCTCGACCAACAGCGCCCTGCTGGTGTTTTGTCAGACCCGCGCCCAGGTCGAACGCAGTGCCGGCGCACTCGGCGATCTGTTGGGTGACCATAACGTCGGCGCCCATCACGGGAGCCTCGACGGCGCCCATCGCGAATCGGTTGAACGGCGCTTCAAGGAAGGCCGGCTCGAGGTGCTGGTCAGCAGCGCGTCGCTGGAGCTCGGCCTCGACCTTGGCTACGTTGATCGAGTGTGTCAGCTGGGCGTGCCCGGTTCGTTGAACCTGGTTCGTCAGCGAGCCGGTCGCAGTGGTCACCGGCCGGGCCAGCGATCCAGGCTACATCTTTTTCCGTTGACGCTGAACCAGTTGATCGAAGCCGAGGCGCTCGGCGATGCGCTGGGGCAGGGTCAGCTCGACGCGCTGTGCATGCCCGACCCGCCGCTGGACGTACTTTCGCAGCAACTGATCGCCATGGTCGCCGCCGGCATCGAAGACCCCGAGCATTTGCTTGCCATCTGCCGCGGCGCACACCCCTGGCGCAACCTGGCCCGCGCCGAGCTGGACGCTGTTGTCGACAGCCTGACCGAGCTGCCGCAAGCCTTGCCGGAGACCCAGCGAACGGCCTGGATCGTTCGACGCGCCGACCAGACGCTGAAACCGGGCGTGAATGCCGCGAGCATTTCGCTCAGGAACGCTGGGGTGATCCCGGAGTGGTTCGAATACGAGGTCGTGCAGGCCGACACCGGCGAGCAGGTCGGCAGGCTCGACGAGGAGTTCGCGTTCGAGTCATCAATGGGACAGGTGCTGCAATTGGGCCACAGAAGCTGGCGCATCCTGCGCGTGATGACCGGCCGAGTGCTGGTCGAGCCGGCCCAAGAGGATGCTGCGCATCTGCCATTCTGGTTTGGCGAAGGGCCCGGGCGCAGCAATGAGGTGGCGCGGGCCATGTTGCGACACATCCACAGCGGCGTGCGCAATGACCAGGCGCGCTGCATGCTCAACCACAGCCGACAGGTTCTGGCGGCGCTACCGGACGAGAAAACCCTGGTCATCGAGCGCTTTCCCGACCCGGGTGGGGATCTGCACGTCGTGGTCCACAGTTTCGCCGGCGCCCGCATCAACCGGGCCTGGGGCCTGGCGTTGCGCAAGCGTTTTTGCCGCCAGTTCAACTTCGAGCTGCAAGCGGTGGCCACCGACGACGGCATCCTGATTTCGCTGGGTGTGACAAGTGACTTCGAGCTCGAAAAAATGGCTGCTTTCGTCACCTCCAAGAACGTCGAAAACGTACTGATCCAGGCGCTGCTGGATACGCCGATGTTCGTCACCCGGTTCCGCTGGTGTGCGAACAACGCACTGCAGGTGCTGCGTTTCGATACCCAGGGACAGGTGGCGGCCCAACGCCAGCGCAGCCAGACCGAAAACCTGATTGCCTGCGTATTTCCTGATCAACTCGCGTGCCTGGAGAACCTGAGCGGGCCCCGGCAGGTGCCCGATCATCCGCTGGTTCGCCAGGCGCTGGACGATTGTTTACACCAGCACATGGACATAAAAGGCCTGAAGAAACTACTGCAAGACATTGAAAATAAAAAAATCCGGGTTCATGCAGTCGAGCTTGACGAACCGTCACCGCTTGCCGCGGCACTCATTCACGCACCGCGCCACAGTTTTCTCGACGACGCCGCAGCAGAAGAGCGCCGGACGCGGAGCTTCGAGCCTGGTCTCAAGACCCATCGCTCGGCGAGACCTGGAAGTTCGATCACGATCGGCTCGCGCAAAGCCTGTCCGGCCCCGCAAAGCATCGGCATTGGAGTTCGGCACGGGCATGCCAATCCCGAATCACTGCTCGAACTGCTGCTCGATGCCGGCTTCATTACCGCCACCGAGGGCGAGGCTGGTTCCGGGCTTCGGGCGCCGGTACCGGCCGGCGGCTGGAGCCGGTCGCTTGCATCGCTGACCCGGGACCGGCGGGCGCTTGCAGGCCAGGTCGGGACCAACGGGCCACGGCTGTGGATCGCCAGCGACAGAATTGCCTGGATCCGGTTGCTGGCGCCGTCCATCGTCCTGACGCCCTGGATATCCGAAGCGCTGATTCCGCCGGTGCAATTGAGCGCCGACGAGGTACTGGTTCGGCTGGTTGCCGGACGCCGCCGGTTCGGCGGGGAGCGCGCGGCGATGGCGATCGCCGGGTTGCTGCCGGTGGCCGAGCAACGTGTACGCCTTGCACTCGAATGGCTCGGATCAGCAGATTCGCTGTTACAGCTTTGAACGCAGACCCGGCGAGGCGAGCCGGCCGGCTGCCGGCGATGCTCGCAGACAGCGCCGAGCACTCGCATTCATGGCAAGCCGGCCTCGATCCGTTACAATTATCGCCTACTCGAATCGTCGACCCGAGATGACCCGGCAAACCGTCGCCAGCAGCATCGCCATCACTGTCAAAAGTGGTGAAAAAGTCACCAAGCCCCAGGGCTTCACGGCCATCCTGGATGGCGTCAAAACGCGCCGCGATGCTGCCTCGGTGCCGATCGGACGCAAGCCGGAATGGCTGCGCGTCCGGCTGCCAACCGGTGGCAAATACGAGCAGGTCAAGGCCAACGTGAAAAAGCACAGCCTTGCAACTGTGTGCGCCGAATCCAAGTGCCCCAACATCGGCGAATGCTGGAGCGCCGGAACGGCGACCATCATGCTCATGGGCGATGTCTGCACGCGCGCCTGCCGCTTCTGCTCGGTCGACACCGGCAACCCCAGGGGCTGGCTGGACCTGGAAGAACCGGCCAATGCCGCCGAGTCGGTGCGACTGATGGACTTGAAGTACATCGTCCTGACCTCGGTCGACCGGGATGATCTGGCCGACGGCGGCGCCGGACACTACGCCGCCTGCGTGCGGGCGATCAAGCAGAAAAATCCCCAGACCGCGGTTGAAGCACTGACGCCGGATTTCCAGGGCCGGCAGGCGTGCGTCGAGACCGTGGTCGATTCGGGCCTGGAAGTGTTCGCGCAAAATGTCGAAACCGTGCGTCGGCTGACCCATCCGGTTCGCGACCCGCGCGCCGGATACGAGCAGACGCTCGACGTGCTGGCTCACGCCAAGAAACACCGCCCGGGGCTCTTGACCAAGACCAGCCTGATGCTTGGCCTGGGCGAAAGCGATGACGAAGTGATTGAATGCATGGATGATCTGCGCGCCATTGGCGTCGATATCGTGACCTTTGGGCAATACCTGAGGCCGACGATCAATCATCTGCCGGTCGATCGTTACGTCACACCGGAAAATTTCCTTCGTTTCCGCAATATCGGTCTTGAAAAAGGCTTCCTGGAAGTCGTTTCCGGCCCTCTCGTTCGCTCGAGTTACCGGGCCGAACGGGTGCTGGAAAAAAACAACTGCGGACTGGGTCCCACTGTTGCATAAAATTTCGGCTCAAAACCGCTATGCTGCAGGGTATAGCAGCATTTCCGGGGGCTGTGCTCGCGTTGCCAATCCTCACGTAGGGGGAACTACGCTCCGGTTGCCAACACTGCGCGCGGCCCCCGGAAACACGACTCTCCGAACTTTTAAAGTCCGAAATTTTATGCAACATTGGCATGGAGGAGTGGCTTTTGTCCAGCCCGAGCAGTCGGGATGAATCCCTGGCCGGCTCGGATCAACAGCGCTTGTCCCGGCTGCGCGAACGGCTGGAACAGGCGCGGCGAGAACGGCGGACCCTGACCTATCTCGAGCTGGCCGAACACCTGTCACTGTCGCCGCCGCAGCGGATCCGGCAATTGACCCGGCTTCTGGAAGCCTTGATGGAGACCGATGCCAGCGCGGGCCGGCCAACGCTGGCCGCGCTCGTAGTCAGCCGCACGCATCCGGGCTTGCCGGCCCGGGGTTTTTTCGATCGAGCAACCACGATCGGCCTGTTCGACGGGCGCGATCCGAAAGCATTTCACGACAAGCTTCTGTCGCAACTTTTTGACGACAACGGAAACACGAATGAACAATGAGCATTTTTGGACACCCCGGGTTCTCGCGCTTCCCTGCGTTTTTATTGGTCTGGCCATCATGACCGCCTGCAGCCCGAAAATAGAAAACGATCGCAATCCGCCAGCGCTTGCCGAAAAGCGGGATCACATCGTTTCGGCACCTGCCGGTGATCGCGTTGATCCGTACTATTGGCTGCGCGACGACAGCCGCAAGGATCCCGATGTGCTGGACTGGCTCGAGGCCGAAAATGCCTACAAGGAACAGGCGCTGGCGCACACCGAAGGCCTGCAGGACACGCTTGCCGCTGAAATGCGTTCGCGGATCCCGCCCGACGAAATCAGCGCGCCGTATTTTGACGATGGTTACTGGTATTACACCCGCTTTGAAGAAAGTGGCGAATATCCGGTGTATGCAAGGCGCGCAGGCAACATGGATGCACCAGAGCAGATTCTGCTCGACGGCAACGAACGCGCTCGCGGACAAAGCTTCTTCCAGATCGGCGGCCGTGACGTCAGCCCGGATGGCACCCGCCTGGCCTGGCTGCAGGACGTTGTCGGGCGTCGCCAGTTTCGTCTGTTCATCAAAAATCTGGACAGCGGCAGCATTTTCGACAGCGGCATCAACGGCATTTCGTCGGTGACCTGGGCGGCCGACGGCAACAGCCTTTTCTATGTCGAGAACGACGCGGAGACATTGCGCTCGTTTCGGGTCCGTCGCTATGTGCCCGGTCAGTCCGGGCCGGCAGAGATTGTTCATGAAGAGCTCGATACGGCCTATTACACGTCGGTCGGGCGCACCCGATCGGACCGTTACAACTATATTTTTCTGGACTCGACGACGACCTCGGAAATGCGCGTCATCGATGCGGCGGACCCGGATGCCAACTTCGAGATTTTTCTCGCGCGTGAAGACGACCACGAGTACACCGCCGACCATGTTGGTGATCACTGGATCGTCCGAAGCAACTGGAACGCACCCAATTTCCGAATGATGCGCGTCGACGGAGACGCACATGCAGACCGGGCACAGTGGCAGGAAGTCATTGCCCACGATGATGCGGTATTTCTGCAGGAGTTCGATGCCTTCGAAAACTACCTTGCGGTTGCCGAGCGCGCAAACGGTTTGAGGCGACTGCGCATCCTCGACTATACGAGCGGTGATTCGAGCGTGCTTGAATTCGAAGAAGCGGCTTACGTGGCTCAACTGGGTATCAACCGGGAAGCGAGGTCGGCAAAACTCCAGATCGCCTACACGTCGATGACGACCCCGCGTGCAACCTATGAGGTTGACATGCAAACCGGCCAGCGCAGGCTGATCACCCAAATGGAGGTTCCCGGTGATTTCGATCGCGAAAACTACCGCACCGACCGCGTTTGGGCCCAGGCCCGCGACGGCGCATCAATTCCGGTTTCACTGGTCTACCATCGAGACACGGCGCTCGACGGCAGCGCACCGCTTTACCAGTATGGTTACGGCTCTTACGGCTCCACCATCGAGCCGGCATTTTCGAGTGCCCGCCTGAGCATGCTCGATCGCGGCTTCGTTTTCGCAATCGCGCATGTCCGTGGCAGCCAGGCAATGGGCCGGCAGTGGTACGAACAGGGACGCTTGCTTCAAAAAATCAACACCTTCACCGACTTCATCGACGTGACCGATCACCTGGTCGAGTCCGGCCTGGTCGATCCCGGCCGGGTCTTCGCCATGGGTGGCAGTGCCGGCGGCTTGCTGATGGGTGCGATCGCCAACATGGCGCCGGAAAAATATGCCGGTATCGTTGCCCACGTGCCGTTCGTCGACGTCGTCACCACCATGCTCGACGAATCGATTCCGCTGACCACCAACGAATTCGACGAATGGGGCAACCCGAAGAACGCCGAATACTACGACTACATGCTTTCCTATTCACCCTACGATAATGTTAAAAAACAAGCTTATCCGGCCATGCTGGTGACAACCGGCTTATGGGATTCCCAGGTCCAATACTGGGAACCGGCGAAATGGGTGGCAAGGCTGCGCGAAATGAAAACCAATGATCAGCCGCTGCTGCTGCACACCAACATGCAGGCCGGGCACGGCGGACAATCGGGCCGCTTTCGTCGCCTGGAGCAAACGGCAATGGAATACGCATTCCTGCTCGATCGGGCCGGGCTGAACTAAACCGCCGTGCGCTGGCTACGCCTGAAGTTTCTTCAAGGTTCCAGGCAGCAGCGAGGCCGAATTCGTCAGTGGCTGAGCGAGCATCCCCGGGTTTCTGGCGTGCTCGAGCGCAGCGGTTGCCTGAATGTCGATGAATTCACGCTGGCACGCGGCGTATCGGTCGGGATATTTGTCGGGCTGACGCCCACGGTCGGCATACAGACGATCATGATGCTGGCCGCATCGATGATCTTTCGGGCCAATTTTCCGGCGGCCATGGTCGTCTCTTTCGTCAGTAATCCGTTGACCATGGCGCCGCTGTATTTCGGCTTCAGTCAACTGGGGCAGCGCCTGTTGCCATTATTGCCCGTGCCCCAGGCCCCGATCACGACAGTCGCTGATGAAATCGCTGTTGAGACGCTGGAACTTCTTCTGGGCAGCCTGGTTATTGCCGCCCCGTCCGGGCTCGCAGCTTACGTGGTCTTTTTGTGGCTGTGGCGCAAGCTTGGCCTGCGTCTACCGAGATCGGGCGACAAAACGAGCGATAAAACAAGTGCGGCAAAACCTGACAAAAACGAATAACACGTCGACATACAAGCCGGCACCAAAGCTCCAGACACAGGCAAGGCGAACCGCCCAGAAGTCTGTCAGTCCACGATGTCGACCGGTCGATCGTTGGCCTGGGGCTGGACAAGCTGGTCGAGCGGGGCGGGGTTGTGGATTGCATAACCCTGCATGAAGTCAATGCCAATCTGCCTGAGCTTCAGAACCAGTTCAATCGATTCAACCGACTCTGCGACAGTGCGTTTTCCGGCCACCCGGGCAACCTCATGGATGGACCGGACCATCGCGTGGTCGAGTTCGCTATGGGCAAGTTCGCGAACGAAACCGCCATCGATCTTGACCATGTCGATCGGCAACTGCTTCAAGTAGTCGAAAGTCGACAGGCCCTTGCCGAAATCGTCGAGTGCAACTTCGCAACCCAGGTCCCGCAGTGCGGAAAAAAATCTTTTTGCCTCCTCCAGGCTATGAATTGCAGCTGACTCGGTAATCTCGAAACACAGTAATTTCGGGTCGATGCGTTGGCGCTGGATCTGCTCGATCATCTCGGGCAGTACCGAATCACAGTCGACGGACTGGCCCGAAAGATTGATATGCCAACACTTTATCCAGGACAGGCGAGACTGATTCGCGACGATGTGCTCGATCGCATGTTCGACAACCCACCGATCGAGGGTTCGTGCCACGTGATAACGCTCGGCTGCATCCATGAATTCGCTGGCCGAATACAAATTGCCTTGCTTGTCGACCAGGCGCAGCAGCAGTTCACAACGCCATTCCTTGCCCGACGCGGACGCCAACAGCTGACCATGGATGCGGAACAGATTGGCGCCAAGCGCTTCGTTGATTCGATGCACCCAGTCCATATCCTCCTGGCGCTTCAGCGAGCTTGCGAGCTGCGGACTATGGACGAAAACCTGGTTGCGGCCCAGATCCTTGGCCTCGTGACAGGCCAGATCGACCCGCTGCATCAACAGCGTGGCATCCTGCGACTGTCCATCGATTTCAACAATGCCGATGCTGGCGTTGACGTTGATGGATCGTTCCTCCCATCTGAATCTGAATTCGCTGATGGTGTCGCGCAAGCGATGGGCAACCGCGGTCGCGGTTTCAATGCTGCAACTTTTAAGAATCACGCCGAATTCATCGCCATCCAGGCGCGCCAGCAGGTCGCCTTCACGCAGACATTGCTGCATTCTGTCCGACAGCCGAACCAGCAAGGCATCTCCGGCCAGATGTCCGAAGCTGTCATTGATGACCTTGAACTGATCCAGATCGATCTGTGCCAGCGCGTGCCGGGTCGATGGGTTGTCGTGTTCATGCAACAACTGATTCAGTACCCGCTCGAATTCACGCCGGTTGGCCAGGCCGGTCAACTGATCGTGCGCAGCCTGGTATGCCAGCTTCCGCGACAGCTCGCGCGCTTCGGAAACATCCTCGAGTACCGCGACGTGAAAACAGTCCCCGTTTTTTCCTGATTGCAGGCTGGACAGCGACAGCTTGCCCCAGGACTGCGCCCCCTCGGCCCGGAGGTATCGGCTTTCGAAACCAGCCAGGGGAACGCCGCTTCCGTGGAGGCAATCGGTGATGGATTTCCGCAATTGCGAACGATCCGCTGGATGGCAGAAATCGATCAGAGCCTGACCAGTGACTTTTTCCTCGCGCCGATCAAGAAAATCGCAAAGCGCGTCGTTGACTTCGTGCAATTTTCCGTGGCTGTCGACCAGTGCCATGCCGACGGGCGCCTGTTCGAAGCTGCTCCAGAAAAGATGCTGCGATGCCCTCAAGCCACGCAACGCCCAAAAAAAGACCAGCGAGAGCAAAATCGAAAACAGAACAATGGCCACGATGCCGATCATTACGGCAAAACGGCTCAAACGGCGACTGCCCTCGCCAATGGCTTCGGAGAAATCCTCCGCCAGTACGCCAAGAGTCGCGTGTATCAGTTTCAATTCGGTCCGTATGGACTGTACTTTCGGGCGGTTCAGTGATGTTTCACGATACAGCAAGTCCAATTCATCGGAAAGTTCCTCGAGACGCAGGACCCAGATATCACTCTCGCGCCACAGCTGGACTGCATTCAGGAAATAGGGCCGGTCACGGAAAAACCGATAAAAAAAGACCATGCGCGAGGCGTCCTCGTAATGGTTTCCGCCGATTGCCATTTGCTGACGGGCGGTCTCGTAATCCGGATCGGCCTGCTCCATGGCAATGCGGCTGCGTCGGCCGCTCAACGGCACTTCAAGGGCTTCGCGCGCCTGGCGCAAGCGCTCCGGATCCCCGCCTTCGGCATATTCATCAAGATGGAATATGACCGACTGATAAGCTTTCGACCAATAGCTTTCCGCGGCGATGTAGGCGCGTCCAGCCGACACGGTCTCCATCACCAGCGCAACCAGGGCAATGGCGAAAACAATCATCGCCAGGCCCAGCATCAATGACGGGAGAACCGGAACCGGGCGATGTTCCAGCCCTGAATTGCGATTTGCGAAATTCTGCATCAGCCGGGTAGCCCGTCGGGCAACGAAATGGGGTTTGAACGAGAAGTAGGCCGCGAGTCCTGATTCAGGCGCTTTTCGACGCGCACCAGGCCTGGATTGGACGCTTCCATGCGCAACTTGAAGCCGAGCTTGCGCGCGAGATTGAGCATCGGCTTGTTCTCCATCATCACATGACCGTAAATCAGCTCCAGCTTTTTCTTGCGACACCATTCGACGAGTTTCTTCAACAAGTAGGTGCCCAGCCCAAATCCGCTGATTTCCCGGCCAACGATAATGGCGAACTCAGCCTCCGGCATTTGCTCGTCGATCGTAACCCGGCCGACAGCGCCGATCAGCGCTTGTTTTGGCGGCACTGCTTCCACGACAACCAGCGCAAAGGACCGATCATGGTCCAGCCGCGTCAGCGATCGGGCGTAGTCGGGCGTCAACTCGCGCAGCGGATGGAGGAATCTGAAGCGAATCTCCTCCGGGGTCAGATATCCGAAGCTTTTGGTGAGCATGATCGCATCGGCCGGCTCGATCGGTCTGACGATCAGCTTGCGGCCATTGGCCAGCTCGATAGCCTCACACCACGGCCTGCCCAGGCGGAAGCGCCGGAACCCGCCGTTGATCGATCGCTTCGCATTTGACCCCATGGCGGTATCATGCCACGAATGAACGCGCAACGAAATTCGCTGCAAGACCAATTACGGGCCATGCTTGAAGCACCCGGACCCGTTTTTTCGCCAAACGAAGTCGGGCTGCTGCGTAAACTCGCCGATGCAGACGAGCATGGGCCGGATGCCGAGCGGCTGTGGCTGAGCGAATGTCGGATTCGCAACCTGCTCGAGAAATACGTCGACCAGGCCAAACGGTGCCGTTTTCATGCCAATCATGGGATGTGGGCGGTTGAACAGGCTCAGGTCGCCCGTAAAATCCGGACGCTCGAAGTGGCGCTTGAATTATGCCAAAGCCTGTCCCCAAAAGCCGGTTCTGTATAACAAGAGCCGATCCTCTATAAACAGCGCGACTTTGGGAACAGCATTCAAACCCGGCTTCAGCGGGGCCGATCCGAATCAACTCCGGTGGCAAAAGCCAGGTCCCAGAAAAATCGATTCAGGCGTCCGACCGCACGGCTTTCGGCGTTCATCAAAATAACCAGGCCGAGATCAAGTTCATGGGATAGTGCGATTTCAGCGCGGTAACCGGCGACCCAGCCGCCGTGCAGCGCCAGTCGATGCTGCTCCAGTTGATAAATCCGCCAGCCCAGTCCGTAGTGAGCCTCGACCAGCACATCGCGCCAGTTCCGGTTTCGCAGGTCGCGGCGCGTATGGATGCGCGGCGTCAACACCTCAGCGATGACCTCGGCACTGATCACGTCGGGCCGATGGCCAAGCATGGCAATGGCCCACTGGGCCATGTCGAGGCTGCCGGCGTTGATGCCAGCTGCCGACTGGACCTGGTAATAGGTTGTTCTGGGCTTTATCCTGAGCCAGCCGGCACTGGTTTTCAGGTGCGGCTCGGCGCGGTTCTCAAGGCTCAAAAACGACTGCGAGCCAATGGCCGCACCGGCCATGCCCAGGGGCTCGAACAAGCGCTCCCGAAGCACTTGGGAAAAGGGCCGCCCGACGGACTGTTCGATCACATCCTCGATCAGGCTGAATGCGTTGTTTTGATAGCTGTAGCATTTTCCCGGCGGGCAGATCGGCTCCAGTGCCGACAGGCGCGGGATGATTTCGGCACGCCCGAGGCCAGCCTCGATGAGGTTGTCGAAGGCGTTCGGTATATAGCCCGAACGCTGGCCCAGTACATCCTCGACGGTCAATGGCCGCATAGCCGGCTTGAGGGTAAAGCCCGGCGCAAACGAGGACACCGGTGCATCAAGCAAGAACTGGTTCTCCGAAGCCAGCATCGCGGCCAGTACGCCCGAAAATCCCTTGGATAATGACGCGATACGGAACGCGGTCGAAGCATCGACAGCCCTGGAATCCTGGTTCAGGGCCACTCGACCCATCGAGCCAAGCCGCAAAATCTGGCCAGCGTGGACGATGGCGTAAACCCCGCCGGGAATCTGCTCCTGGGAAATTTCCTGCGCGAATCGCTCATCGAAGTCCTGGGCGATGCCGGCGTAGTCCGGCGCCTGGGCCATTGCAGTTCCAGAAAGCAAGCCGGTGCAGATCAGCAGCAGTGTCGATCCAAAACCGCGCAGGCGTTTTGAAGCCTGCAGGCTGAAACTGCAAAAACCCGCCATCCAGGCCATGCCAGCCGCGCTCACAAGCGGCGCAGCCGCTCGGCAGCCGCATCCAGCGTGGCATTGTCCTTGGCAAAGCAGAACCTGAGAATCCGTCGTTCGCGAGCCGTCTTGCCGGCATCAGGTGCATCCTGGGCGTAAAACACCGAAACAGGGATGGCGGCCACACCGGCATGTTCGACCAGCCACTCGGCCATTTCAACATCGGGACGCGGCGATATCGCGCTGTAATCGAGCAGCTGGAAATAGGTGCCCGCGCAGGGCAGCAATTGCCATGCGCTGCCATCGATCGCGTGGCGAAAATGATCACGCTTTTTCTGGTAGAAATCCGGCAACTGCAGATGAAACGACGGCTCGGACATGAATTCGGCGATCGCATGCTGCATCGGCGTGGAGACGCTGAAGGTCACGTATTGGTGGACTTTTCGAAATTCTGCAGTCATCGAAGGCGGGGCGATGCAATAGCCGACCTTCCAGCCGGTGGTGTGATAGGTCTTGCCGAACGACGAGACGACAAAGCTGCGCGCACGCAAGGCCTCCAGACGCAGCAGGCTTTGGTGCTGCCGACCGTCGAAAATGATGTGCTCATAGACCTCGTCGCTGAGCAGGTAGGCGTCGCTGTCTTCGACAACCGCGGCCAGCCGTTGGAGATCTTCCGGCGTCAGTGCCGAGCCGGTGGGATTGTGCGGGCTGTTGACGACGACCAGGCGTGTCCGGGGTCCGATCGCATCCCCTAGCGCGTCGAAATCGATGCGGTAATCGGGCGGCGCCAGCGGCAAATGAATGCAACGACCGCCGGCCAGTTCCACGGCCGGTTCATAGGCGTCGTAGGCCGGGTCGAAAACGATGACTTCATCGCCAGGCCGAACCACCGTCTGGATCGCCACGAACAGCGATTCGGTCGCACCCGAAGTGACCGTGATTTCGCTGTCCATATCCACGACGGCGCCATAAAGGTCCAAAGCCTTCTCGGCAATGCGCTGGCGCAGCAGCGGCAGCCCCGGCATTGGCGCGTACTGATTGTGACCGGCCGCCATGGCCTCGGCAACGCCGGCGCGCAAGGCTTCGGGACATTCGAAGTCGGGGAAGCCCTGCGACAGGTTGATCGCATCAAAGCGTGCAGCCATTTGCGACATGACCGCAAAAATCGTGGTCTTGACCCTGGGCAGCTTGGATTGTTTAGCGAGATTTTCGGCTGGTTTCATAAGCGCTGCAGTTCGATTGCGGTGAAGTCGGGATAGCTGCGGTAGCGTCCGCTCGATTCGGTGCCGGGGCGAACGATCTGTATCGCGACCAGCCCCGCCTCGGCCGCGGCATCGAGTTCGGCTTCGATATCGGAAAAAAATACCAGATCCTCAGGCGAGCGGTCGATGCTGCCGGCGATTTTCCGGTAAGACCCGGCGGCCTGCTTGGGACCGGTAGCGGTGTCGAAAAAGCCCGAAAACCAGCCCTCGATGTCTCCGAATTCGGTATGTGCGAAATACAGTTTCTGCGCCTGGACCGACCCGGACGAGTATACGAACAGCGGCACGCCTTCGCGATGGCGCTGTTGCAGCCAGTCATACGCATCGACGTACAAGTGCGCCTGGAAATGGCTTTGGCGATAGCCTTCGTGCCAGATCATGCCCTGAAGATTCTTCAGCGGCGTCGCTTTTCGATCCTGGTCGATCCAGTCCAGCAGCGTGTCGACGATGGCCGCCTGGTCCGAATCGTCGAGTCCGGCCAACGCCGCCGTTTGCTGCAGTTCACGAGCCACCTCAGGCTCATCGGCATTCGCCTGGACAAACGCGGGCAGGGCGCGCCGGGCATACGGAAACAGCACGCTCTTGACGAAAGCGGTGTCGCCGATCGTGCCTTCGATATCGGTCAGGATGATCCGGCTCATGTCGGCGCCGGATCCAGGCGATTGAAACCGGCAGCGATATCACTGCCGGTGAACGTGGCAACCCAGCCTTCCGGATTGTTGAAAAGCCGGATGGCCGTAAACTCCGGCGCCCGCCCCATATCGAACCAGTGCGGTGTCCGGGCCGGTACGCCGATCAGGTCGCCGCGCTCGCACAGCACTTCGAATACGCGGGCGCCGATGTGCAGGCTGAACAAGCCGCGGCCATTGACGAAAAAGCGCACTTCGTCCTCGGCATGCGTGTGCTCGTCGAGGAACTTCGCCCGGGCGGCGGCCCGGTCGGGATGATCCGGCCACATGCTGACGACATCCACGGCCTGGTAGCCGTGGGCCTGTTTGAGGCGATCGATATCAGGTCGGTAGGCGGCCAGGATCGCCGACTCCGAATCGCCCGGCGAAATTTCGAGCGCTGCCTGCCAGCGCTCGAAACCAACGCCGGCCCGATCCAGCCTGGACGCGATCTCGGAATGCACCCGACTTTCGAATTCGGGCCGTGACGGTGCATCGTCGCGAAAAACCTTCAATTGACTCATGTCGACTCCATCAGGTAGCAGTTGAGCATGAAATCCAGCGCCTCCATGTGACGAGCGGCATCGGCGACCTCGCGGCCCCAGGCATACAGTCCGTGCCCGGCGATCAGGTAGCCCGGGCAGGCACCCGATGCTGCCAGAAACGGGGCCGCCGAGGCGGCCAGCCGCGACATATCCTGGTCGTTGGCAACGACCGGCAGTTCGACTTTCGCAGCGTGCGTTTCAATGCCCTCCAGGGCCTTGAGCAATTCGAAATCCTTCAAGATCACGCTGCCGCCTGCGCCGACGCGACGCGAGGCCACGGTCGCGCTGGTCGAGTGAACGTGCAGCACGGCGTTCACTTGCGGCCGCGCGGCATAGATCTGGGCGTGCAGGGCAGCTTCTGCCGAGGCCCGATCGGCGCCCGACGGCAGGCCCTGGCGGTCCATCACCATCAGATCGGCCGGGGCCAGAACCCGCTTGTCAACGCCCGAGCGGCTCACAAGCAGGCGGCCATCGGGCAGGCGAACCGAATAGTTGCCGCTGGTCGCCGGGGTCCAGCCACGGGCGCCGAAATCTCGTGCAACGGCAATCAACTCGCGCACACGCGGTTGTGCGGATGAGTCGATGCGTTTGGCGATGGTTCGATGCTGGACTGTCATCACGACCCGTTTCAAAAAAATTATGGCTGGGCCAATTATAACGGTGTCGTGAATGTTTCCCGCCAACATTCCAGTGTCGAACATCGCCGTGTCGACTGCATGAAAGCCACCGCCTGATCCGGCGCTCGCGGTGGCCGTTTTTTTAAACCCGCATTCAATATCGGCGACAATGGCGCCTGGTTTCAGACTTGCAGCCCGTCAATGCTCCCCAAAATACGAGTCCTCAGCGCCTTTTTACTCCTGTCGATCAATTCGATCGTGCATATACTGCCGCTGCTGGTGGTGGCCATTGTCAAGCTCGTGCTGCCGTTGCGTCCGGTGCGCAAGGCTCTGGAATCGGTATCGATGTCGCTTGCCGCCAGCTGGATCGGCTTCAACAGCTTTTTGATCGACCGCCTGACATCGACGCGCATCAAGGTCAGCGGCGAGATTCCGCAGGCCTGCGGAGGCCATTTCCTGGTGCTCAGCAACCACCAGAGCTGGGTCGACATCCCGGTGCTGCAAAAGCTCTTCAATCGCCGCTTGCCGCTGCTGCGATTCTTTCTCAAAAGCCAGCTGATCTGGGTTCCGCTTCTGGGGCTTGCCTGGTGGGCGCTGGATTTCCCATTCATGAAGCGCTATTCGCGCGAGAAAATCGCCAGACATCCGGAACTGGCCGGCCGGGATATCGCAGCCACCCGGCGCGCCTGTCGCAAATTTCGCGACATCCCGGTCTCAATCATGAATTTTGTCGAGGGTACGCGGTTTAACGAGGCCAAGAAGCAGGCGGCGAAATCCCCTTATCGGCACCTGCTGCCGCCCCGGGCCGGCGGCGTGGCCTTTGTGCTCGATGCGATGGGTGACGTTCTGGATACCATCATCGACGTGACCATCGTCTATCCCGCCGGGCGTCCGACGATGATCGACCTGTTTGCCGACAGGATTCCGGAAATCCGTGTCGATATCCGCCAGATGCCGGTGCCGGACGAATTCCGCCGCGGTGACTACCAGAACGACCCGGCCTACCGCAAGCGGTTTCAGGAATGGATCAACTCGCTGTGGCGCGACAAGGACGATGGGATCGAGCAGATGCTCTAGCAGCCTGATTCACCACCCTTCCGTCGCGACGGGTCAGGCGCTGCTGGCAGAAGATACCGGCGCCAGCGGCGCGCGAGCCAGGGATTGCTTTCCCCAGCCCATGACCGGGCGTTCGATCATGTAATAGCTGATCGCTGCCAGCATCAGCGTAAGCACAAGGCAAATGGCGAGGGCCATGGCGCTCAGAGCCGGGGTGGTCCACACTTCGCCGAAGCCGATGTCGAGAACCTTGAGGACCGGGTAATGCCACAGGTAAACCCCGAAGCTGATTTCCCCGAGCCAGACCAGCGGTCGATTCGAAAACGGCCGACTGAAACTGTCATGGCTGAGAATGAACAAGACGACCAGCGCTACAACCCCACCCATTGCCGGGTTCCAGACCGCCAGCATCCAGTGGCCGGTCCAGTAGCTTTCGAGATTGGCAAGCAGCCACTGCTGCATCGCAAGATAAATTCCGACCGATGCGACGAGCCCGGCGAAACGCGCCCGGGTACTCCAGTTCAGGGTCACGAAATTTATTGCAAAACCGAACGCAAATGCCGTCAGGCTGCCGGGCAGGGCATCGAGGACGGCCTGCACGTTGGCAAGGTTGTGACCGGAATAAACGTGCATCACGACGGCACGCCAGCCCAGCGTGATCAGGATGCAGGCGACGAGCATGGTCAGCCAGCCGAATCTCCGCTGCAGCAGCACGACCGCAGGCAGGATGATATAGAACGACAGTTCGATCGGCAGCGTCCACCAGACCCCGTTCAGCGGCTCGGTCATCGAGGGGGGCATGTTGATCCACAGCGAAAAGTTTCGCGCCAGGTCCGGCCAGGACACCGTCGCGATCAAACCGGGAACCAGGCCCGCGACAGCCAGCAGAATCGCCAACTGGAACCAGGCCGCCGGGTAAATGCGCAAAAATCGCCGGGCCCAGTAACGCGAAAGCGTCCTGGCATCGAGGTTCTTCTCGATCAACTGGCCACCGAGCAGATAGCCCGACAGCACGAAAAACAGCAATACGCCAACCCATCCGAAATGAATCTGCCGGAAAAGGTTCCACGTAATCCCGAACAACTCAACACGCGCATACTCTTCGTGCAGGGCTGGAAAATAACCGTTCCAATGAAACAACAGCACGGCCAGAGCGGCGATGCCTCTGAGACCATGCAAGGCGGGTATGAATTTATGATCAGTCATCACCGGCCCAGTCATCACCAGCCCGTGCGGCATTCGGGCGAGCGTGGCGACCGTTCAAGGGTTCGGGCTCGAAAAGATATCCCGGGTTCGATGCGGCATCGAACCCGGGTGAACGTGCCGATGCCCGGCGCTCAGGCAGCCTGACGATTGGCATCGGCCGGATCAGTGCCTGCAAGCTGGCGCAACACGTAGTGCAGGATGCCGCCGTGCTTGTAGTATTCGACTTCCTTCGGCGTATCCAGCCGGACGCGAACCTTGAATCGGGTTTCCTTGCCGTCGTCATCGGTCGCGATGACGCTGGCCTCGCTGGAGTTTCCGACATCAAGGTCTTCGATGGCATAGGTTTCGAAGCCGGTCAGGCCCAGGCTTTCGCGGCTATCGTCGCCGGTGAAGTTCAGCGGCAAAACGCCCATGCCAACCAGGTTGGAACGGTGAATACGCTCGAAGGACTCACAGATCACGGCCTTGACGCCGAGCAGCAAGGTACCCTTGGCGGCCCAGTCGCGCGATGACCCGGAACCGTATTCCTTGCCGGCCAGGATGACCAGCGGCGTGCCTTCTTCCTGGTATTTCATGGCCGCATCGTAAATCGGCATGACCTCGCCGGACGGCACGTGGGTGGTGAAGCCGCCTTCGGTGCCTTCGGCCATTTCGTTCTTGATGCGCACGTTGGCGAAGGTGCCGCGCATCATGACCTGGTGGTTGCCGCGGCGCGAGCCATAGGAATTGAAATCGGATGGCGATACGCCGTTTTTCTGCAGGTAATGGCCGGCAGGAGAATCGGGCTTGATGGAGCCGGCCGGTGAAATGTGATCGGTCGTGACCGAGTCGCCAAGCCGAGCCAGGCAGCGCGCGCCGGTGATATCGCCGATTTCCGGCACATCAAGGGTCATGCCTTCGAAATACGGCGGATTCTGAACATAGGTCGAGTCGTCGGACCAGTCAAACATCTCGCCGGTCGGGGTATCCATCGACTTCCAGCGATCGTCGCCTTCGAACACGCTCTTGTAATTGCGCGAATACATCTCGGCCGAGACGTTTTCGCGGATGAAATCCTGCAATTCATGCGCACCCGGCCAGATGTCTTTCAAAAAAACCGGGTTGCCGTCCGGGTCTTCGCCCAGCGGTTCTGCGATCAGGTCGATATCCATTCGTCCGGCAATCGCGTAGGCCACGACCAGCGGCGGCGAGGCCAGGTAGTTGGTGCGAATTTCTGGATGGATCCGGCCTTCGAAATTGCGATTGCCCGACAGTACGGAACAAACCACCAGTTCATGATCGCGAATCGCCTTGTCGATCGCCTCCGGCAGCGGTCCGGAATTGCCGATGCAGGTCGTACAGCCATAGCCGACCGTGTAAAAGCCCAGCGCTTGAAGATCATCGTCAAGGCCGGCGGCTTCCAGGTAGTCGGTTACGACCTTGGAACCCGGTGCCAGAGAAGTCTTGACCCAGGGCTTGACATTGAGCCCTTTCCGGCGCGCGTTGCGGGCCAGCAGGCCGGCTCCCAGCATCACCGCCGGGTTCGATGTATTGGTGCACGATGTAATGGCGGCGATCACGACCGCACCATCCTTGAGCACGAATTCCTGGTCCTTGTAGCTGACTTCGGCCACGCCGGCCGTCTGGTGGCCGACCGCGGTTCCACCACCTTCGTCGGCAAAGCGACCTTCGGAATTGCCGTCGCGATCCTTGGTCATCTCGGTGCAGACTTCGATGAACTTGTGCTTGGCATTGCTCAGCGCGATGCGGTCCTGCGGACGCTTGGGTCCGGCCAGCGACGGTTCGACGTCGTCGAGATCGAGCTCCAGGATATCGGTGTATTCGGCGTGCTCGTCGCCGTCTTCGCGCCACATGCCCTGGGCCCTGGCGTACTGCTCGACCAGCGCCAGGCGGTCTTCATCGCGTCCGGAAAGCTTCAGGTAGCGCAGCGTTTCATTATCGATCGGGAAAATCGCACAGGTCGATCCGAATTCCGGCGACATGTTGCCGATGGTGGCCCGGTCGGCCAGCGGAAGCTGGCTGAGGCCGTCGCCGAAAAATTCGACAAATTTTCCGACCACGCCCTTGTTGCGCAGCATCTCGGTGACCGTCAGCACCAGGTCGGTGGCCGTGGCGCCTTCCTTGAGCTTGCCGTTGAGCTTGAAGCCGATGACCTGCGGCAGCAGCATGGAAATTGGCTGACCGAGCATCGCGGCCTCGGCCTCGATGCCACCGACGCCCCAGCCGAGAATGCCCAGGCCGTTGATCATCGTGGTATGCGAATCGGTGCCGACCAGGGTATCGGGCCAGGCATACAGGTCGCCGTCGATTTCCTTGCTGAACACGACACGCGAGAGGTGTTCGAGATTGACCTGGTGGACGATGCCCGTGTTCGGCGGCACGACCTTGAAATTCTCGAAAGCACCCTGGCCCCAGCGCAGGAAGGCATAGCGTTCCTTGTTGCGCTCGAACTCGATGCGGTTGTTGATGTCGAGCGAGTTTTCACGGCCGTAGGAGTCGACCTGCACCGAGTGGTCGATGACCAGTTCGGCCGGCGACAGTGGATTGATCTGGCTCGGCGCGCCATCGAGTTGCTTCATGGCATCGCGCATGGCGGCCAGGTCGACGATGGCCGGAACACCGGTAAAGTCCTGCAATACGACGCGCGCCGGCGTGAATGCGATTTCCTGGCTGGGCTCGGCGTTGGGATCCCAGCCGGCGATCGCGGCAATGTCTTTTTCGGTGATGTTTTCACCGTCCTCGTGGCGCAGCAGGTTCTCGAGCAGGATTTTCAAGGAATAGGGCAGGCGCGAAATATCGTGCTTTTCGCCGAGTTTGCCGAGGCTGAAATAGTGATAGGTCTTGCCGTTCGCGCTGAGCGAATCCCGGCAGTTAAGCGCGTCTCGCATTGAAAATCCTCCTTGCATGGGCCAGTGGCAGGGACAAAACTGCCATTAATCAACAATTTTAGCACGTGCCTGATCGGGCCCAAAGCGGGATTGCGGCGTTGCTTTGTCCGAAACAGGGGTGTCGTGGCGATTGTCGGAAAAATGCTCGAAACGATCGTCGCAACAATGGTCGCAACCACTGGAATTGAAGCTGGCGATTTGCATCAAAAGCGCCAGGGCCGCGATGTCAGCTGGCGCAGGTCGCAAACTCCAGCTTACCTCCGGGGTCCGGTTCAGCGGGCCAGCGAGGAGGCCAGGCGAAACATCTTGCCGCGCTGGAACAAAAGCCGCCACGGCCTGCCGCCCAGTTGCTGCCACAAAAAGCCGGCCCGCACCCCGGACAACAGGATGGCCCGGATCAGCGCCACTTTTTCGTTTTGTTTCAGGTAAGCCGGCTTGCCGTTGACCTGGATTCGCATCGACATCGTCGAAATAACGGTACTGTAGACGTCAGCCAGTTGCACCGTCACGCTCGGGTCCAGCGAATCCTCGGCATTGCGGTAGGCCGGCTCGACCAGTTCAAGCGCGCGTGACAGGGATTGCTGGCGCTCCGGATCGCGCTTGAGCAAGGTCGAAAGCCGAAGCAGCCCGGCCGCGTAAGCCATCGCCTGGCGCGTCTCGACGCTGGCGCCGGAGGTCAATTCGCCGGCCACGGTCAACCCCAGGTTGACGCCGCGAAGTCCGCCGAATACCGCCTCGGTGCTCTCCGGGCTGCTCTGAAACAGGCTGTCGATGCTGTGACCGGCCGATTGCTGGCTGCATTGGCCGCCCTCGGCGACCTGGCGAACCAGTTCCCCGGCCTGCAGCACGCCGGCAAAGGCGATGGTCTGGTCTTTCAATGATCCGGTCAAGCTGAATCCTCCGGCAGGCGTCGATTGCTCGACTCGATGATGCCGCCGCCCAGGCAGACGTCATCGTCGTACAAAACGACCGATTGTCCGGGCGTGACGGCGCGCTGGGGACGATCGAACTCCAGCGTCATCGTCTGCGCGTCGGACGAAACAATGCGAACGGCCTGGTCACGCTGCCGGTAGCGGATCCTGGCTGCCAGCGGTCGCGAAAGATCGGGCGCCTGGCCCGAGATCCAGGTCAGCCGGCGGGCCGTCAGGCGGGTCGATAACAGGTGCTCGTCGTTCGGATCCTGGGTCACGAACAGCCGATTGTTCTGAAGGTCCTTGTGCACCACGAACCAGGGCGCCTCGCCGAATCCGCGTACGCCGCCAATGCCGAGACCACGCCGCTGGCCCAGCGTGTAATGAATCAGGCCGCGATGCTGGCCGATCAGTTGTTGCGAGACGGTTCTGATTTCACCCGCCTCGGAGGTGATGTAGCGGTCGATGAAAGCGTCGAAATTGCGCTCGCCGATGAAACAGATGCCGGTCGAATCCTTTTTCGATGCCGTCGGCAGACCCGACTCGGCAGCCAGGCTGCGCAGATCGCCTTTTTGCATTTCACCGACCGGAAAGCAGGCGCAAGCCAGCTGCGACTGGTCGAGCATATACAGAAAATAACTCTGGTCCTTGTCGGCATCGACGCCCTTGAGCAGGCGGTATCCGGCCGAGGTTTCGTCGCGGCGCACGTAATGTCCGGTTGCCATGCGGTCGGCGCCGAGGTCGCGGGCATGTTCCAGAAACACCTTGAACTTGATTTCGCGGTTGCACAAAACAT